>JANXAC010000011.1 GCA_025061835.1 Spirochaetota bacterium | reverse complement strand
ATACACATCCTCAATAGACACACCACTTTCAGCTAATTCGTCTATAACCTCAACAAAATTTGTTGAATACCGTCCTTGCTTTGGAAAAACAGCACTGTAGAAATCAATATTTGCTCCTATGAATACACTTCTCAACCACGCTCTGTTGTATATCTCCGGATGCACACGAACCCCAATTACTCCCTTCTTAAGTTTGAAAACATATATAGCATCGGAGTGATCGGCATCTAAGTAATAAGTACTTTCGCCAACCTTCAAATCCAGTTTGCTAAGAAACTCCAGAAATTCATCATCCTGATATGATGGGTCCTTTGAGTAAATCTTACTACCGTCCCAGTAGAATACCGAAGCAATAAACTCGTTGAATTCTTCAGGCTTTTTAGTATTCCATATATCATAATATTCAGCAAAGCCTATCAGTGTTGGTTCAATAACATCCATAAAGTATTCATATTCATTTATATTCCTTTTCAGAATCTCCTCACCGTAGGCTCTAATAGCCTCTACCTCGTAGTCATAATAGTCATCTTTGAACCCTTTGTTAATAACTTTTAGCATATTTACAGTGTAAGTTTGAACTAACGAGTATATTGAGTTTATAACGAAATAAGATACTACAAGAGAAATTCCAAATATAACTACTGAAATGATGATAGCACTCTTTAAAGCAAAACCAATCCTAAATCTCTTCATACACTATTCCTCCAAGTATCCATATAATAAACTAAAGATTTTAGCCTTTTCTACTTCTAAACCATACAGAGCATAGTCTGAATATCCTAAATACTAGCGCTATTAACTAAAATTTTCAAGGACAGATCCTGACCAGATAGAACACAACTAAAGCTAAGATACTAAAAGATTATCTCAAAAATCAGGTTCTTATACCAGAGACAGAATTCAGAAGCGCAGGTAAAAACTGATCTATCACCTTTAAAACAACTACACAAAGATCTAGACCTTACTGTCTTCTAGGCTCTAATGTTTGAATTCAAAGCATTATTACAAATATCATTTTAATTATGGAAGAGGAACAACTACTCAAGTGGAACAAGATAATAGAGAAGACACCACCACTACCTTTTGTAGTTAATACACTCCTAAACGAATTGGACAACCCTGATGTAGACATAAAGAAGATAGAGGAGATTATAGAGAAGGATACCTTACTCGTAACGAAGGTTTTAAGGATGGCAAACTCTGCATACTATGGCTTTCCTAGAAGTATAGCAACAGTTAAAGAAGCGATAATAGTTCTTGGCTTCAATACCATAAGAAGTATAGTGCTTGCTATATCTATAAAATCAGTAATGAATGTTGATGTCTCTGGATATTGGATGGGTTCAATGAAGGGGCTTTGGGAACATTCACTGCTTACTGCTGGAGGGGCAAGAGTAATAGCAAAGAAACTTAAATTACAAGACCCTGAAAGATACTTTGTAGCAGGATTGCTACACGATATTGGTAAAATAATTCTAAGCAGCATAGCAAAGGAATACAAGGTTCAATTCCTAAAGAATTTTCTCTTCTACAACAAAACTATATCTCAAAGCGAAGAAGAGATAATAGGTATATCCCACAATATGGTAGGATACCTTCTAGCAAATTACTGGAACCTACCGCAGTTCATAGCAGAAGTTATACTCTACCACGATGACCCATCCAAAGCTCCTGAAATCATCAGAAAAGATATAACTGTAGTATCTGCTGCTAATGAACTATCGTATAACTTTATACCCGAAAACCTAATTGAAATAGGTGTTAGCGACAAAAAGAATAAAAAAGCAGAAGAATATCTATCTTACCTATCAATCTTAAATGAAAGAGACAGTATTCTAGGAGCTATGAAGAAGTTTATTCAAGTTTCAGTCGGAGGTTACGATGAACAGTATTGATAAACTTAGAAAAGAAATTGAAGAGATTGATGAAAAGATTCTCAACCTAATAAATGAAAGAGTCAAAATAGCGATTCAGATAGGCGAGGAGAAAAAAAGAAACAAGATAGGTATTTACGACCCTGTTAGAGAAAGTGAGGTTATAGAGAGAATTAGAAATATGTCAATAAATGTTGGGTTACCATACGAATACATTGAGGATATTTTCCTGCTTATAATGTCAATGACTAGGAACGTTCAAGGCAAGTTAAAAATTGCTCTTCTTGGTCCTGAGGGAACATTTTCGGAAATAGCGGTAGTGAAGAGATTTGGCTACGATGTTGATAAGATATACACTAACAGCATACCTGACATATTTAGAGAAGTATCAAAGGGCAAGGTTGACATAGGGATAGTTCCGATAGAAAACTCTTACAGCGGTGTAGTAGCACAAACACTTGATAGTTTCGTTGACTCACACCTCAAAATAATGGGGGAACTATTCCTCAGGGTTCATCATTCACTTCTATCTGGGGAAAATAGCATTGAGAATGTTAAGAGAGTTTATTCACACCAGCAAGCACTGAGTCAGTGTAAGGATTGGATTGAGAACAACTTACAAGGGGTTGAGATTATTGAAACGAGTAGCACTGCAGAAGCGTCTCGTATCGCATCAACAGAACCATACTCCGCATCAATAGGTAATGAAATCTTGTCTAGAAAATACAACCTTAACATACTCGCAAAGAACATTGAAGATGACCCTATGAATACAACTAGATTTTGGATAATAGGTGAGAATGAAATTTCCAAAACAAACAATGACAAAACAACCATACTATGCTATATCAAAGACAAGCCCGGAGCATTGTTTGACATAATAAAACCTTTCAAAGATCTGAATGTTAATATGACAAAGATAGAGTCAAGGCCATCAAGAATAAAACTCTGGGACTACTTATTCTTCATAGACTTTGAAGGACACATACAGGATGATAAAATCAAACGACTACTAGAAGAGATTGAAAAGAAGTCATCTCTCGTTAAAATCTTGGGATCTTATCCAAAAGGTATAGTATTGGAGTAAGTTTATGAATGAAGTTTATAACTTTAGAAAGTTCCTAGAAGAGAACCTATCAAACCTAAAGGAAGTAAAACCTCTGTATTTCACTAACTTCAACAAATTAAAACTTCTAAAGAGAGGAAAAGTTAGAGATATATACGAGATTGGAGATTATCTTTTGATCGTTTCAACGGATAGAATATCTGCGTTTGATGTTATACTTCCTACACCTATTCCCCTAAAAGGAATGATACTAAATATGATGTCTTATTTCTGGTTTGATAAGTTCAAGGATTTGGTTGAAAACCATGTTGTTTCAGTTAATCCAGAAGATTATCCCGAAGAATGTAGAGAATATCTTAATCTACTGAGATATAGAAGTATGCTTGTTAGGAAGATGAATGTATATAAGATTGAGTGTATAGTTAGGGGATACTTGGCTGGTTCTGGATACGAAGAGTATATCAAAAACAACTCAATATGTGGGATCAAGTTGCCAGAAGGACTTAAAATGTCATCAAAGCTTCCAGAGCCTATTTTTACTCCTTCAACTAAATCAGATGTAGGTCATGATATAAACATATCTATTGATCAAGCAAGAGAGATAGTAGGAGATATGATTCAAGAGATACGACATAAGAGTATTGAGATATTTAAAATCGCTTCAGAGAACCTTGAAAGCAAAGGAATACTCCTCTGTGATACCAAATTTGAGTTCGGGTTTGATAAAAAATCTAAACTAGTTCTAATTGATGAAGTTCTAACACCAGACTCTTCTAGATTCTGGCTTAAAGAAACATACAGAGAGGGAGTCCCGCAAGAGAGTCATGATAAACAGTTTGTGAGAGACTATCTAAAAACTCTCGTTTGGGACAAATCATATCCAGGACCTGACTTACCAGAGAACATTGTTTTTGAAACTGCCAAAAGATACATATCTATCTTTCTCAAAATAACTAATTAGAGTAGTATGACAATATATCAAGAGCAACTAGCATAACTTCTACCCCTTTCTTTATATTATCCATAAGAGTCCTATTATATATACCCTTAATAGTTTTTGCGTTGAGTAGGTATTCCGGCGAAAGTGAGTTATAGTCTTCTAAAATCAATTTTAAGTTCTTACTAAGTTGATTAAAGTAGTCATTGTATTTTAAAACGATACTTCCTGCCAAATTGTTTAGAACAGATACTTTTTGTTGCAGTGATTTTTTTGAATTTTCTGACTTTATGTAGTTAAAGTCTTCCAAAAACTTACTTATTACTCCATAGTGATCTCCACCTTTTGATGTTTGCTTTACAAAGTTTGATATATCCTTCTCACTCTCCTCTATTGACTGAAACACAGAGGATAGCAAATTCTTGTAATATCTATCTTTGAAGATACCATTCACTATAATATCATTCACAGATTCTCTAAATCCCTTCTTCCAGAAGTAGTAAAAGAAAGTATATACAATCTCAAAAGATATGGTATGTGTAAAATAATTTAGTTTGTGCGACATAAGTATCTTACTAGTCTCCTCAGTGTATATCGTTAGCATATTCCCTTTGACTTCATCATACTTCACTCCTATGGTATTATAGAATATTTCCATCTTCTGAGATATAACTTCTTTGAGTATCTTTGTAGCAAGACCCTTATTTTTACTAATTACAACCTCCTTGTATATGTTAAGTAAAGAATATTCTGGTATCATAAAAATAGGATAATAGTCGGGATCATCCTTAAGAATACAAATAACATTAACTAAATCCATTTTTTCAATAATCTCACCAACCTTATCTAGATTTTCTTTAGATAACATAGATGAGATACGAGAAAAATTATTGTAATCATAGGAAGGCTCTTTATCAATCAGCTCTTCTAAATACTTTTTAAGTGCTATTATCACATCAACCATCATAGGCGTTATATCAGTTTCGGAAAGTATGTTTGATAACTTCTCAAGTTCAGATGTAAAGACATAGTCAGGAGTAGCATTCATTGTAATTCTACCTTTTTCATCCATAAACTGCTTAAGTATCCTTTTGAAGTTAACCTGCTCAACCAACTCTTTAAACACAAGCAGCCTACTGTAGACCCTATTGGCTCTATTTACCATTACTGGGTCAATACTTTCTAGACTGGTTTGAACTTCAGTTTCTATCTTATCATAGATTTTCTTGATGGACTTATACTCAGATATTATTGATTTTACATCACTTATTCCTATTATTGGTCTTGAATTCGTCAATATCTCAAATAGGTATTCAGCGCAGGTCTTTATTTCTAACACTGAAGAATTGTCCCACACATTTGGATTAAATATGGTCATATCAAGAACCTCTTTTACCAAAGATATGGTTTCGTAAAGTTCATAGAGATACCTAGCAAATTGAGGGTAAAGTTCCTTTGTGTAAGGGTTCATAATTCTAGGGGTATTGCCAGAGACCTTTCTCTTTATTATCCTCAACCTTTTGTTTCTGACATACTTCTCGTATGATGACAACCCAAGCAAAGATAGTATGAATATTAGCAGATTGTCCCAAAACGACAAATACACTTGATTAGAAGTAGTTTGTCTGATAGTAGTCTCTTTAGGTTTATCGCTAACTTTCATCTCCTTGATAGACTCTTCCATTTTTCTTCTAAGCTCCTCCCTTTCATCTGGAGACATACTTTTTATTTCCCTATCAATCCTCTGAGAAGTCTTCATAGGTATTCAAGAATCCTTAATCTACCCTCAAAAACTCACCTATTGCTTCTTTTATCAAATCTTTTAGATAGTCAGCAGAAGGATAAACCAATATCTTATCTAAATCTCTAATTGATATGAAATCAAAACCTTTTATTATTCCATCATTCTCTGACAATTTTATATCGCTCAAATCTGCAACTACATAATAGTAAATGTCAATAACATGCCTATCACCTTCAGGGGGGATAAAATCCCTTATACCAACATATTTGACAGAATACACATTACTAATATCAAGTTCTTCTTTCAATTCCCTAAGAAGAGCGTCTACTAACCTCTCTCCATACTCCACCCCACCTCCAGGTAAAACATAGTATTCCTTATTATTCTTGGAATGCTTAACCAAGAGTAATGCTCCTTTATCATTAAAGATAACCGCTTGAACTCTTATCCTTATCATCTATATACCCTAGAAAAATTCTTCTAGATTATAAAGTCATCTAATTTTTCATTTCAATCTCCAGGAGAACGCTTTAGGAATAAAAATTTTTTGTTTTTGGTGTTTTTACTACACCTGCGGAGAGGTCTCATCAGAGACAAGTATTCATACACATTAAACACACTTTCCGAATCTCCTCCATAATTTGTTGAATTCAACTCAACCATCTTTGATAATTCATGCCAAAGGTATTGAAGTATGAAATTCTTTGTTAAGAGATATGATTTTTCTTTAGGTAAGAGATTTTTTGTCGCTGGTCTTACAGGTTTTCTACTCCTATTCACACTTCTAGGTATCCACCTTTCAATACTTACTAATGCTATTGAAAATTTTAAGACGGAAATGGCTGTATCCATCTTTATAAATACTTCCAAGTTAGTCTATGACAAATTTGGAGCGGGAGTTGGTGAAGAAAGACAAACTGGTAAATCCTGGCTTTCAATACTTGATGAGGAATCAACTCCAAGCTTAGGGTTTGATTTGTTTGCCGATAAATCCTACGAGGAGACTGGTAAAAAACAGATAAAAGATAAGTCAGAACAAAAATCTCAAAACAAGATGGATGACTTTTCAAAATTGACTGAGGAAATTATAAGGGAGTATGGTCTTCCACAAAGTGAGGAAGAACTTGAGACGAAGAACTTATGGGTTGTTGATGTTATATATGGTGAGAAGTTGATTTCATCTTCGGATCCTGAAGCATTAGCAAACGGAACAATGTCCATAAATAACCTATTCAGAGTTAAGAAGGACTCAACAGAGAATAATTTTGTAGTTGAGGAGAGAAGAAGAGAGTTTTTTGTGGGATACGATAAGGTGATAAAGGGCTTCACTTTCAAAGATAGTGATCTGACGGTCGGTGTTGGGTATATAGAAAAACCTGCTAAAATACCTTTTGTCGCTCTAATTGTGTTCCTTGTAATCTCTGTGTTGATATCCTTGCCGTTCATACTTTTAAAGTTTTTACCTGATAAATTCAGGTTATATGTGGGTTTAGCGATTTTTGTTATCGTAGGTGTCCTAGTTTGGTCGTTTTATTCGTCTTCTATTGACATAATGGTTGATGAAAGTATATCCTATCCATCCAAGATTGCAAAGGATATTTTTACAAAACTTCAGGATAGGGGCTTTGGAATTACAGCTCCAGAATATTTTGAGAGCATTTCCAAGCCTGTTGGAGATATACAATCTCTAGGTTTTATAGAAAAGGACGGTGAATATGTAATATCGTCACAGTCAAGGGATTTTTATATAAGTTTCTTCAAGAATACTTTTAATGTGTTTTTTATAGTAATACTGCTTATTGGAGTTGGTGTCTTCTACTATTCTGCTAAGGGAGGACTTGAGCGATGGTTGAACGCATTGTATAACTATAGTGTTATTTATACATTCGTTATCTTTGCTTTGCTGCTCGTAGTCGTGCTGATAGGAATTCCTTTCCTATTCACTATAATAATGAGTTTTACCTCGCTTTCTAGATATCTTTCTGATCTTAATCTCGCAAGACAGTATGTTGGGTTTTTGAATTATAACGAGATCCTAAACTTTAACCATATACTTGCTAGAGTTGGTTTTGAGTGGGCTCAACAGAGTATTGAACAATCAAAGTTTTTTGTAAGAAACTTTGGTAGTTTCTACGATGTGTTCGTGAATAACTTTGTCTATACTGCAGTATCCGTCGCCATACAACTCGTGTTAGGTATCACATTCGCGGTAATACTAAATGACAATAAAGTAAAACTAAGAGGTGTTTATCAAGTTCTTCTTATACTTCCTTGGGTTATACCAACCTATATAAGTGCTTTGCTATGGAGGGAAGCACTCGGTCAGTATGGTCTATTCAAACAATTCTTTGATACGATAGGGCTTGAAGGGTTTAATATATATGCTAATAGCAACGTTTATTTTTTATCAATTTGCTTTGTTAGTGCTTGGTATGCGTTTCCTTTTATAATGATAGTGGCTTTGAGTGGGCTTCAAGGCATATCTGACTCAGTTAAGGATGCCGCTCTAATAGATGGTGCTAACTGGTTTACAAGACTTTTCTCAATCTATCTCCCACTAATAAGACCAACACTTCTACCTTCTGTTCTACTATCATCAATTTGGACATTCAATAATTTCAACATAGTGTTCCTCTTTACTGGTGGCGATGATAGATATGACATACTGATAACAAGAATATACGATTTCGTATCTAGACCTGACTTGAGGGTATTCACATTCGGATACGCTGCTGCGTATTCTGTCCTAGTTTTCTTGATACTGCTCATATACATTCTTGCTTTTGCGAGAGTAACTAGATTAACTGAAAAAACTTACTAGTCTGGAGGTTCTGTATGAGAAACATTAATTATGTCTTATTACAAGCACTTTTGGTTGTTTCAGTAATTGTTCTTCTTTTGCCTGTTATCTGGGTAGTCATTATATCTTTCTACTCAAAGGACATAATAAGACAGATATTTTCAGAAATTCTTAGGGGAAACTTCCATCTAGAGTCTCTTACACTCGGCAACTACATTTATATTCTTAGTGATCCTAACTTTCTGAGGTGGATACTGAATAGTGCTATAGTAGCAGGATCTGTTGCTTTTGTAAGCACTTTCATAGGGTTTATGGCAGGATATGGCATATCAAGGTATAATTTCCCTGGGAAGCGACCGTTTCTTATATCGCTTCTTACAACGCAACTCTTTCCAATAGCAATGATGATAGTTCCATTTCTAGTGATTGCTTCCATACTTGGAATTATTGGGACTCTGCATGGACTATCACTAGCATACCTAGCAACAACCTTACCTTTCTCTATATGGATACTCAAGGGTTTCTTTGACACAGTCCCTCAAGATATGGAAGAAGCCGCAGAAGTGGATGGTGCGAACCTACTACAGTTGATATCTTATGTTCTAATACCTATATCAAGACCTGCTCTAGCAACATCATTCATCTTCTCATTCGTTACTTGCTGGAATGAGTATGCGATAGCATTTATATTTCTTTCAGATGTTGCTCTATACACTCTCCCACCAGGTATAAGGTCAATGCTTCAAAATAACGATCTTCCAGGATTTTCTGCAGCGGTAGTTCTGGTCTCCATACCAGTAGTCATACTGTTTATGTACATAAGAAAGGAGTTGGTTGAAAGCGTAACACTCGGTGCTGTCAAGGAGTAGTAAAAAGTAAAGTTTTCTCATCTCCTAGAAAGATAAGTTTGAATTGCATAAGAAGGCTTTCTAATTAATAAATTCCATTCTCCGTTAGACTAGAAGGTAAGTTTCCAGACTTTTTGATTACTCATCACTTTGTCTCAGATAGTATCCTTAAGTCACAAAATTTCACTTCATAGTGGGTTTTTAAGTGCTTGAAAAAACTATACCTAACTGTGAATTTTAGTCTTTATTGTTGTAAGTTGATATCAGAGTAATTCATCTGGAAATACCTAATAGAAAATTGTCTTCAAAGTGCTTCAATAATATCAATCGGTGTAGGGTAAAACATATCTTTTTCAAACCTTTTTGATGCCTCTCCTAACATATACACTCCTGCTTTTACTCCTTCCTTGATGTCTTTTAGGAAGGCAATATTACCTCCTATTAGACCTGCTAGAATATCACCAGTTCCTGCTCTCGCTAAAACAGGTGTATTCAAATTAGAGATCCAAACATCACCATCATAGAAGAATAGATAATTCACATTGTCCTTGAGAACAAGATTAATTCCAAAATCTTCAGAGAATTTTTTACCTACAGAAAATGGTCGTTCCTTAACATCGTCTAAAGAAAATCCAGACAATCTTGAAAATTCAAGAAGATGAGGTGTCAATATGACTCTATGTTTATCCTTCATAGACTTTAGAATACCAACATCCTTTGAGAGTAAGTTTATTCCATCAGCATCTATTACTAATATGTTGTTAGTGCTAGTAAGTATTGTTTTTAAAAACGCTAGGGTTTTTTCATTCTGACCAAGACCATTACCTATTATCAAAACATCACTATCTTTGATTACTTCCTGATCTAGTATGAACCTAGCATCACCCTCCGAGAAATATCCCCTATCCCCTGATGGAACTGGAATTGAAACGACATCTGGGCAGGCAACCTTCATAGTTTGGTTAAACTTTTCCAAAACGAATGCTATAATGTATCCAACAGCAGTTTTACTAGCAGACTTTGAGACAAGTATTGATGCACCAAAATATTTATCGCTACCACCTATCACTATAACTCTACCATTACTACCTTTGTTGCTTGATACATCTCGCTTTAGTATTCTAACATCGCTAGATGTAAGGTAAAAAGTATTATGTTCTACAAGTGTGTCAATGAAATCAGCACTCAAGCCTAGAGTAGATACTGTAATATTACCTGTGAATCTCTTCACTTCGGGTAGGAACATCCCAGCCTTGATAGAGAAAAAAGTTATCGTGTAGTCGGCATTCACAACAGTATTGTTTGACAAAACATCTCCTTTGTCAAAGGAAGAGATAAAACCAGAAGGTAAGTCAATACTAAGTATTTTGATTCTATGCTTCCTTAAAGCATTTATTGATTGAACGACCAAAGCGATATCCTCTCTTAATGGTGGTCTAATACCTATACCTAGAAGAGCATCAATTATAATAACTTCGTCGGAAGTAAAGTTTTTCAAGTATTCGTCTAACTGGGTTTTAAAACCTTCCAAATCTGAAGATGGATTTAGTAGATGTATGTTATTTGTCAGTTTTGATAGAATTTCGTAGTTTTTCTTTGTTGAAGGAGTGAATTTTTGAGTATCACCTATTATCAATACATACACTTCGTTTGTGTGTTTGAGTAATTTTCTCGCTACTACAAGTCCATCACCGCCGTTGTTGCCAACTCCACAGATTATTATAAATCTTGATTGGTTAATCTTATCATCAAGAATAGACTTTATAAGTTCATAAGTATCGTTCCCCGCATTTTCCATCAGAAGTATTTCATCAATGCCGTAGGTTGCTGAGAGTTTTCTATCAACTCCTTTTGCGTCTTCAGGAGAAAGAATTTTCATTTCAAGGTATTATAACTTGCCTTCACTTGATATTCTTGCGGCAAGGTCATCAACCTTTTGGACTACATCAGGGTTAGGATTGATTGAAAATGATGTCTGATACGCAGTTATAGCACTTTCAAGCCTATCCATCCTTTGATAGGTATCACCTACTCTTTCAAATGTTGAAGCCATGTTCCGCATCTCTTCACTGTTTTGTTGTCTAAAGTTTATATCAACTATAACTTCTCTTGTTTCTTGGGGTTGAGGTTGTCTGTTATTTGTCTCTCTCCTATTATTTGGCTCGGGAACAAGGTTAGATACAATATTTGAGTTTATGTTAGGAGATAAATTTACTCTCTCCATACTCCCAATTATATTATAATCAACTACTAACCGATTTTCAAGAAAAGGGTAGTATAATTAACTAAACTCTTTGACTTCTTCAGGAAATACCTTTCAATAAATCACCTTTAACGGTTCTCCTAACTGTTTCAAACAATACGACTAGAAAGACTATGAATGTAAGGATATTCAAAACCAGTAGAATATTCATAAACACGGTTGATGCTTGTTGAGATGAGACATTTGCCATACCAAGGGTTCCGAACCCCATTGCGACTAATGGAAATACGAAAGCCCACCAACTCAAAGCAAATTTTATTCTGTTTTCTAGTATTAACTTGAAGAGTGTTATAGTAGATACGATTAGCCACCATACTCCAAAGGACCAGAAAAGTATTGAAAACATAACTAGTATTCCTATTGATGAACTTCCGAAAAGTGATATCATCTTAACAAAGATTGAGGACATTATTCCAAGTGGTGCGAGTTGAATAAATGTTGTAGGAGCAAGATTATTGTAAGGTACCTCACTGAGTATATACCTATACATAACTATGCTACCTATGAAAACATACATAAACAATCCAATAGCGAGACAGAAGAGAGATAACCAAAACAAGATTTCCCCAAGAGAAGGATTATTTTGAAATATACCAAGTAGTTCAAAACCTACTCTTGTTGATATTACATGAGCAACTGGTGGTATGAACCATCCAAAATTAGGATGTGTTATTTCAACCTTGTTATTGAAGAAAAGATTTATCACAGCAATAACGCCAAAGAGTATCACGAGTGAAGTTCCAACTCCAAATACTACTAAAGATATCGTTGAAATGAGTTCCTTGAAAGGTAGATGTTCTTGAAAGACAATCATTCCAAAGGATATTAAAACTAAAGATATCGGCATTGTTGAGAAGAAGCTACCTTGAATAGGGTTATTGAGACTCTCCTTGACCCTGTCCCATGCTATTACAAACCTGAGTAGCCATGGTATAAGAAGTAGCACAAAAAAGAATATTGATAGCAAGAATAGTGTATATCCAACCCAGTAAAACCAACTCACAACTTCTGATGAATAGTGCAGTGATACTCCTAGTCCAGATATGCTCATCACCATAGCATACCAAGATGGTGGAAAGTTCTCAACGATGCGCTTAAATGTTATCTTATCATCCATATATATCCTCCCTGACCTTATCTATCTCTACTTAAATTATAGTCAATGAACTGATAAAAGTATCCTTTATATTCGTCAGATATTTGCAGTTCAGAAACCTTGTTTTTGACGATTATGGAATACTCTTTAACTTTTTCTCCGACTATATCAAAAACATTGTATTTTCTACATAGATCTATGACATAATCTATCTCTTTATCTGTTATATGATGGTTACCAAATATTCTTAGCAGTGATTGTCTTTCATCGTTAGTTGCCGAGTTAATAAGAATGTTGTAGAAAATAGTTTTCTTGTTTTCTTTTATATCAGAACCTCGTGGTTTTCCTGTTAGAGATGAATCTCCTGTAAGCCCAATCTTATCGTCTTGAATCTGGAATATTATGCCAAGGTATTCGCCAATTTCTTCTATCTTGTGTATTGTTTCATCATCCACTTCGGATATTATAGCACCTAAAGCAAAAGGTAATGAGAAGGAATACCTTGCAGTTTTGTATCTGTATATTGATATTATTTCATCCTCGGATGGTATGTCTTTTAATCCTGATGTCATGACATCCTTCATCTGTCCTATCCCTACTATGGCCATCTCCTCACCGAATTTGAGTATCAACCTATCTAGAATATGTTTTCTACTTATCTTACCAAGTGATATGAACGCAAGTGAGAATGCCAAATTCCCCGCACATATCCCCATAGCCTCACCGATATGATAACTATTATCAACGTTTCTTTCGTCGGAAAGTTTCTTGTATTGGTAGAATATTGTATCCATACCACGCCTTTGTGTATCCTCATCCATAATATCATCGTGTATCAACAATCCTGATTGGAGTAGTTCAACAGTGATAGCACACTTCAAAGCATCTTGCAAGTATTTGTTAGAGAACATCTTTTCAGATAGTATCACCATAGCACCCCGTAGCATCTTCCCTGATATGACAAACTTGTGTAGCCTTTCAATAGCATCCTCAAACCAAAAATCTTTTATAATTGGTTTTGACCTTAGTGTATCAAAAAATATCTCAATTTCTGATATGATTGCTTTTCTATACTCGTTAAGTATGTTAAGCATAGTTTCGGTAGATTATAAATAGTATCAGATTTAGATTTCTATAAGAAGTGAGAGAATTTGTATCCTTAAATTTTAGTAGCAGTTTTTTTCATAACAACGAAGCATCTGACCTTACTACTTTCAATTCTCTCAAGTCTAGGAACATCAGAGTAGCAAACTTCCTCAACTAGATGACATCTATTCGCAAACGGACATCCTACACCAATCTCCAAAAAGTGTGGAACTCTCCCGGGAATGAAAGGAAGGCTCTCTAGCTTTCTATTCACATCAGGAACAGAGAGTATCAAGCCTTTTGTGTATGGATGGAGAGGATTATTGAATATATCTTCTTTTCTACCTTCCTCAACTATATAACCTGAATACATAATTATTACCCTATCGCAAATATCTTTCGCTAGAAGCAAATCGTGTGTTATGAATATTATTGATATACCATATTCGTCTCGTATCTCTTTGAGAATGTTTATTATCTCCTTCTGAACGCTCACATCCAGTGAGGTTGTTGGTTCGTCCGCTATTATAACCTTTGGCTTGAGTAGTAATACGAACGATATAACCACTCTTTGAAGCATTCCTCCACTCAACTGGTGTGGAAAACTCTTTAGCACTCTATCCTGGTGATGTATTCCTATCCTGTCAAATATTTCGTATATTTCTTTTTTTACACTTGAATAATCCAAACTATGAGACTGACATAGTATCCTCAATTGTTCTTCAATCCTCAGGATAGGATTTAAAGCATTCAAAGGGTCTTGAAATATAATACCAATCTTACTACCTCTGACAACATCAAACTGGTTAGTTTCGGCTAGATCAGTGCCTTCAAATACTATTCTACCTTTGACATCCAAACTTTCATGACTTAATCCTAGTATTGAGTGCATCGTGATACTCTTACCAGAGCCACTCTCTCCAACTATACCTAGTATCTCATTTTGTTCAAGGTCAAAGTTGATGTCTCTGACTATGGTTTTGTTTGTCTTCTTGTGTATGATGCTTAGGTCTCTAACACTTAGTATGCCCATATGGAAGTATTATAAAACTCTTTTGTGCTTTTTTGATAAATAGAAATACCAAAATTTCGTTGCTTTTAACCAAAAAAATAAATTAAAGAACATTCTAAATTTACACATTCAGCAAAAGAATTAGTTTATTGATTCAGAATTCCTTTCGGATTTACGTTTTGAATCTTCTTTTTCTTATAAGCACACAATACAAAAATACAGAAGAGTTTTCTTCCTAGTAAGAATGGGATATACATTTGATTCCTAGTTGAGTAGTGGAGTATAATAGATTTATGGTTAGAGGTGGTTTGATTGCGATAGGTGTAATCTTGCTATGTAGTTTTACATTCTTTGTAGGTTATCAGTTAGGACTTGTGAATACACCTCAAAAAGCAGTTAAAGATCGTGCAACTGAGTTGATTGATCAAAACAAAAGGGGGGAGGCGATAAAGGTATTAGAACTCGGTAGAAGGGAGCTACAGTTGGTTATTGACGCAGTTGAACTGGATGTGTATAGGGCTCAAATCTACAAGAATTTAGCAAGACAGTATTTTATGAGGGATATGTGGGGACTTGCAATTGAGAACTCACAGAAGGCTCTTAACTTCCTTCCTACAGATGCCAACTTATACTTTATGATAGGACTATCTCTGTTTCAATTATCAAAAACCCTTGAGGATAAGGAACAGATAAAGAACTACATAGATAGGGCAGAAATCAACCTTCAAAAGTCGCTAAAAATGAACCCTGATTACTTTGATGCCAGATATTCTCTAGCGATAGTTAAGATAGAGAAAGGCGAGTATGGTTCAGCGCTAGAACATTTGAATTATGTGTTAAATTTAGAGCCAAATAATGTTTCTTCTCTCTTCGCTAGGGCTAGAGTGTATTATGAACTTGGAGAACTACTAAAGGCTAGAGATGACTATACAAAGTTATTGAACATACTTCTTCCTAACGACCCTAGAAGAAGAAAAGTTTTAGAGAATATAAGAATAATTGATAGCCAAATGTAGTCAGGTGTCAAATTTTAGAGATATATTTAGTGTGATAAAGAATGAAGAAATTGTTTGTATTAGTGTTCCAAAATCTCCTTCTATAAGGATATTCTAGTTGTATTCTTTAAAGGTATCTGTTATGGAGGAATGTGAGACTAGTTAGGTTTAAAGTAATAAAACCAACGAAATAAGTTTCCGGGATTTTATATGCGTACTTGCAAACCTACACTCTAACGAGTGTATGAAAAATTGACTTCTTATATTAACCTCTACTGTTATAGACGAAATACTCTGTAGATTTAACCGTAAGAATACTACCTATATATGTATAGGAGTTCGTTGTAGTTTTATTAGTTTTAACCTTTTAGTTCTTTCATTATATCTGGTGCTTTGCCTGCACTGAACAGAACTTTTTCATTCTTGTAGGAGTATAGTTTTATCATTTCTTCTCTTGCTGGACCCAGGTATTTTCTTGGGTCAAATTCACCAGGGTTTTCATATAACTGTTTCCTTATGATTGCAGTCATCACAAGCCTTGCGTCTGAGTCTATGTTGACTTTACACACAGCGGATTGAACTGCTTTTTGAATCTGATCTTCTCTTACTCCCGCGGTATCCTCCATCTTACCACCGTATTTGTTTATCATATCAACATACAGAGGCATAACCGATGAAGCACCGTGCAAAACGATAGGGAATCCTGGTATCTTTTCTTTGATTTTCTCAAGAATGTCAAGTCGTAGAGGTGGTATTTCTTGTCCAGGCTTAACCTTAAACTTATACGCACCATGACTCGTTCCTATTGAGATAGCGAGTGAGTCAACACCTGTTTTCTCAACAAAGTCAGCTGCTTGATCGGGATCTGTGTAGATTGACTTCTCTGCTGATACTTCTTCTTCTACTCCAGCAAGTATTCCTAATTCACCTTCAACGCTAACATCAAACTGATGAGCGTATTCAACAACTTTTTTTGTTATTGCCACGTTCTCTTCATAAGGTAAATGCGAACCATCTATCATAACAGATGAAAAGCCATTATCAATACAATCTTTTGCCAGTTCAAAAGAGTCTCCATGGTCTAAATGTAGTGCGATAGGTATTTCACCTAGACCTTTACTAGCAGCAAGATCCTTTGCAAACTCAACAGCACCTTTACCGAGGTACCTTAGTAGAGTTTGGTTAGCATATTGCCTAGCACCTTTGGAAACTTGGAGTATAACTGGAGACTGCGTTAACACACAAGCGGTAAGTATTGCCTGTAATTGCTCCATATTGTTGAAGTTGTAAGCAGGAACTGCAAAACCTTTCTGATACGCATGTTTGAACATCACCTTTGTATTGTAAAACCCTAACTCGGTGTAGTGAATCGCCATACCCATACCTCCTTAGTTTTGTAGTATTATGATAATTGATTTTCGCTTAGCAAATCAAGAAGATAGATATACTTCAAGTTGTTTGTTTTAATTTAAAAAAATTTGAAAAAATGTAATTTTTTGTTATAAAATTTTTTACATAGAGGAGAGTTATGGGAATATTAGTTCCTGAAGATGTGGAAATTTACGATGCTGAAAAAATAATTGACTGGGCAGTTAAGCAGTTTGGGAATAAGGTTGGGCTATCCTCAAGTTTTAGTGCAGAGGATGTTGTGATAATAGATGTTTTGGTTAAGGTTTGTAATAAAGTAGGTATAGAACCTAATGTTTTTACGATTGACACAGGAAGGTTGCCAAGTGAGACTTATGAAGTGATTGATAGAGTAAGAGAGAAGTATGGTATTAAGGTAAAAGTTTATTTTCCTGACTATAGGGAAGTTGAGGAGATGGTCAATAATTATGGTATGAACTTGTTCTATGAGAGTGTTGAGAAGAGAGAGTTGTGTTGTGAGATTAGAAAAGTTAGACCTCTCAAGAGAGCGTTGGAGGGACTGGAAGCTTGGATTACTGGGCTTCGTAGAGAACAGTCTGTAACGAGGAAGGATATAAAGAAATTAGAGATTGATGTTATTCATAACAACATATATAAGATAAATCCTTTAGCTGATTGGTCGGAGAAAATGGTATGGGATTACATCAAGGAGAACAAAATTCCTTACAACGCGCTTTATGACAAGGGCTATGCTAGTATAGGTTGTGCTCCTTGCACTAGACCTATTAAGAAGACAGAAGACATAAGAGCAGGTAGATGGTGGTGGGAAGCACCAGAGCACAAGGAATGTGGGATACACGTAAAGAAATTCTAATTTTTGAGAGGTGAGTATGAAGAGGAATATTGACTATCTTGACTATCTAGAAGCTGAGGCTATATATATCTTGAGAGAGGTTGCAGGTCAATTTCAAAGACCTGCGCTTTTATTTTCTGGTGGTAAAGACTCAATCGTTCTAGTTCATCTTTCACTTAAAGCTTTCAGACCTGGAAAGTTTCCTTATCCACTCGTTCATATAGACACAGGACATAACTTTCCAGAAGCTATTGAATTCAGAGACAATCTTGTGAAGGAGATAGGTGAAACATTGATCGTTAGGTATGTTGAGGATACGATAAAGCAAAAAGGTATTGATGATGCTACAGGAAAACTTCCCAGTAGGAATGTTTTACAGACATACACACTATTAGACACGATACAGGAGTTTGAGTTTGACGCTTGTATAGGGGGTGCTAGGAGAGAAGAAGAGAAGGCAAGAGCTAAAGAGAGGATATTTTCAGTAAGAGATGAGTTTGGACAGTGGGATCCTAAAAGACAGAGACCAGAACTCTGGCACATACTAAATGGTAGAATAAAGAAGGGAGAAAACGTTAGAGTTTTTCCTTTGAGTAATTGGACTGAACTTGATATATGGAACTACATCTTGAGGGAGAACATTAAACTACCATCAATATACTTCGCACATTACAGGGATTGTATATACTACAAGGGCAGGTTAGTTGCTGTATCACCTTTTATTAGGATTGATCCTGAGGACAAGATAGTGAATAAGAAAGTAAGGTTTAGAACTGTTGGAGATATGACTTGCACTGCTGCTATTGAGAGTGATGCGGATACTGTTGAGAAGATAATACAAGAACTCATATCCACGAACATAAGCGAGCGAGGAGCAACTAGACTTGATGATACCATTTCAGAAACCGCTATGGAAGATAGAAAGAAGATTGGATACTTTTAGGGGGTGTTGCGATGGTTGAAGTTTTGAAATTCTTCACTTGTGGTAATGTTGATGATGGTAAAAGCACTCTCATAGGTAGGCTTCTGTATGATAGCGGCGCTATATCCTCTGATTTAATTGAGGCACTTTCAAGGAGAGGTAATAGACCACCAAATGCCGAGATAGATTTGGCGCTGATAACCGATGGATTAAAGGCGGAGAGAGAACAAGGCATAACCATAGATGTTGCATACAAATATTTCTCTACTCCTAAGAGAAAGTTTATACTCGTTGATACTCCAGGTCACTTCCAATACACTAGGAATATGATAACAGGTGCTTCATCTTGTGATTTGGGTATCATAATAGTTGATGCTAGAAATGGACTTACAGAGCAGACAAAAAGACACATAATTATTTCATCACTACTTGAGATACCACATCTGCTCGTCTGTGTTAATAAGATGGATATAGTAGGATACAGTAAAGAAGTCTTTGATAGAGTATCTTCGGACATCATCAACTTTTTTAAAAAGGTTGATAAACATTACATAACAGTTATACCTGTTAGTGCCTACTTGGGTGATAATGTTGTTGTGAAATCAGAGAATATGCCTTGGTATGAAGGACCTACGGTTATGGAATTCCTTGAGAATATTGAGATTGAATATGAAGATTTTGATAAGACTAGGTTTCAGGTCCAGTATGTTATGAAACCGAGTAGTTCGGATGGTCTTTACGATTACAGAGGATATGCGGGAAGAGTTCTATCTGGAACATATAGAGTAGGAGATAGGGTTGTTATCTTACCCGAAGGTTTCACAACTAGAATTACAAAAATTGAGTCAAACTTAAAAGATGTTTCAGAAATAAGCTCTCCATATAACTGTATAATCCACCTAGAAGATGATATAGACATATCCAGAGGTGCTTATATCGTGAGAGAGGGTGAAGAGCCAATTGTTAGCAACGAATTTGTGTCTTACATATTCTGGATGGACGATAGGAAGAAACTTACAGAGGGAGAAAAGTTTTTACTTATGAACGGCAGTAATACTACAAAGTGTGTTGTGAAAGAGATAGTAAATAAGATTGACATCAACACTCTTGAAGAGGTAGAGCAAAAAGAGATAGGGGTTAATGAAATAGCAAAACTATTAATAAAAACAGCACAACCTATATGCTATGATTACTACTCCGACTACCGATGGACTGGTTGTTTCATACTCGTAAATGAAGTTAATAACAGCACTGTTGCAGGAGGTATAATCATAAATGGATAACTTTTTGTGGGAACTATCTCTATTTCTTGTCTCATCGCTTTGGGCAATATCTATGGGGGCTAGCGGGTTTTCAGTTTCATTTGCCACTCTATACTCAACCAAGAGAGTTGGACTACTAATGTGTATGTTATTATTCACGGTATTTTTGCTCATTGGTGCAGTATTTGTAGGAGGAGAGGTTGCTAAAACACTATCCTCAAAGATTATACCAAAAGAAGTGCTTTCAACGAAAAAGTGGCTCGTTGTTATAATACTCTTTTCGGCTGGGGTTAACCTATTCGTATCAAACCTTCTCAAGGTTCCATCATCTACAAGTATAATAATCATGACATCTTTTCTTGGTGCAGGGTTATACCTGTGGAATGTGTATTGGAATACCTTTATCTTATCATTGGTCGTGTTTATATCTTCGTTCGTGCTAACATACTTCTCAACTTTCTTCCTAACAAAACTGTTCTATCCTCCAAGGTATTCAAACCTATGGGTTTATGAGAAATTGCTTAATAAGAAAGAGTTTTTATTTATACTAGTTCTAGTAACATCAATATACAACGCATTCTCAATAGGAACGAATAATGTATCAAATGTGGTAGGACCTGTGGCTGCTACTGATATTATGGGAGAGTTTGAAGGGTTTATACTATTCTCTCTCCTTTTCGGACTAGGTGCTTTGCTTATGGGTAAAAGAGTTATAAAAACTGTTGGAGATGAGATAGTTCCTATGGGTGTAGTATCTGCATCTATTGTGTCAATAGTTAGTTCAACATTTACTGTCCTATCTTCACTCATAGGATTACCGTTTCCTACTGTGATAGTTGTTGCTTCATCCATAATAGCAGTAAGCACTGTGAAGAAAGAGATCTCACACCTATACTCTCTCAAAAGCCCACTAACTAAAAAGATACTCATAGTCTGGACATTCTCAACTATACTCCCAACAATCACAACATACCTTATGTGCCATTTATTCTCATCGTTGGGGTTGATATGATACAGAGTATATTATCCAAAATAAATAATTTCATAAGTGGTGAGATATCCTTTGAAGAACTCTCCAAAACTTTGAGAAGGTATAAGATACTTCCAAACGAAAAGAACAAAACCTTTACAGTAAGAATACCATCCAAGTTTGGTGTATTTAGTTCAGAGAAGATATATAAGATGGTGGATCTAACAAAAGTAAGTTTCATACATTTAACTACTAAACAGAATATTGAACTCCAGAATATACCACCAGATCAACTTTTAGGGATTCTTAAAGACCTCAACACAATTGGTCTCTTTCCTTTTGAGACTGGAATATCAGATTTCATAAACGTAAGTTATCTCACTGGTATAAATAAGTTGGGAGTGTTTGATGTTCTTGATATTGCTATTCTTCTTGAAAAAACTCTTTCAAACTACGTTTCCCCCTCTAACCTACATCCAAAGTTTAGAATAGGTATATCAGATTCTGATGAAGATTTAGGTCTTGCTCTAATAAGCGATGTTGGGCTAATTGCAAAGGTTCATAATAAAACTCAAGGTTTTGAAATATTTTTTGGAGGAAGTTTAGGAGAAGTTCCTAGAAAGGGTGACTTACTCTTTGAATTTGAAGATATCCTTAACGCTGTAAAGAGAGTCGTAAGTCTTGTTTTGTGTTTAGTTGATTTTGGTAAGGTAAGGGCTAAAAGGTTGATTGTAGCGAAAGGGAGAGACTATGTTGTGAATGAGTCCGAAAAGTATTTTAAAGATATTGCTCTTCTTGAAGATACAACTACTTACTTTAACCTTTTAGGTGATAGTAGTAATGGAGATACTATTAGAATGAAGAAAGTTGATAAGAAATCTTTTGTGAAGTTTGTTCAACAGAAGCAGGAAGATATGTTTTTCGTTGAGAGTGTGGTTGATAACGGCGATGTAGAAAGTGATCTTTTGAAGATTTTTTGCTTCTTATCCAAAAACTATGGTGATGGTAGGTTAATTGTAGGTAATAGACAAAATTTGATAGTTCCCAATCTGCATAAGAATAAAGAGAATGAGATCAGAAGCTTACTTGAACTTTTGAATGTTGGAGTTTTGAACTTGGAAGATCAGAACATAGTATCCTGCACTGGAACTTATTCGTGTAATATCGCTATACTGAACTCAAAACTTCTGTCTGAAATGGTAAGAGAGGAAGTAAAGGATACTGCTTTGAGAATAAATATTTCTGGTTGTCCTAACTCTTCGGGTCATCATCACATAGGAGATATAGGTGTATTCACCATATCCGAGTTTAGGGGTAGGATAAAGGTTTGGAATGTAATAACTTTCGGCGGATACGGTAAGAATAAACTACCAATAGGTAGAGCATTTTCAAAATCTCTTCCAAACCAAACTCCTCATATAATCAAAACCATAATTGATGCATATAAGGCATCGGGTATTAGTTTTCAAGATTTTGTATCACAAAAGAAAGTTGAACTTAAGAAGAGAGTCTTTGAAACAATTATATCAACATCTAAACATACTTTGACTGATGGTATCGTTGCTTTGAACCCACCTGTTAGGAGAGGTAGTAAGCTAGATGAGATTTATCTGAAGATGTTTGATGTGCAACTAATTTTATACAGAGTTCTAAAGAAGGTTGAGAATCGTGAAGAGGATCGTTTTATCTCTCATTTCCGTAGGATTATATCTAGCTTTATGGATAGCCTACCTAAAATAGTTAGGAGTAAGTTTAATAGTTTTTGTATCCCTTCTAAATTGGACGGTATGTTGGAATTTACTTTTGAGGTTGAGAATGTTTTGGATGATAGTATAGATAGTTTGAGAGATATTATCATTTCGGAGGAGGAGATGAATGAAAGGAATAGTGTATATAGTTGGTAGTGGTCCCGGGGATAAAAACCTGATAACCGTGAAGGGTGCTAAGATTCTCTCACAGTGTGATGTCGTTGTTTATGACTATTTGTGTGGCGAGGATGTCTTGGAGTATTGTAAGGATAATTGTGAGAAAATCTGTGCTGAAACGTTTTCAAAGGATCACTCGCTAGATAGGATAAGAGGATTGTGTGATTTCATAATTTCTAGGGTAAGGGAAGGTAAGAAGGTAGTAAGACTCAAGGGAGGTGATCCTTCTATCTTCGGGAGACTTCATGAGGAGGAGAAAATACTCAAGGATAATGGTATTGAGTACAGGGTTGTTCCTGGTGTCACTGCTGGAACTGCGGCTGCGTGTATGTTAGGAATCTCTCTAACAAGTAGAGAGTTTGCTCCAAAAGTAGCATTTATAACAGGACATGAGTCTCAAGATAAAAGAATATCATTCATTGACTGGGAGAAAATAAGTAGTAGAGAAACACTTGTTTTGTATATGAGCGTTGAGAGGATCGGTGAGATAGCAGAAAATCTGATGAATGTATCAAAACTTTCTCCAGATACACCAGTTTTGGCAATCAGGAATATCTCAAGACTTGATCAGAGATATATTGTATCTAATCTGGGTAATATACAGAAGGATGTTATAGAGCATAAGATAACTCCTCCTACAATCTTTATAATAGGTGATGTTATAAGATATGAGGAGCAACTCAATTGGTATAAATCTCAGAAAAAAATACTATTCACTGGTATATCTGAAGAAAGGTTCTTTGAGGATGGTATAATATTTCATCTTCCTATGGTTAGGATAGTGCCTCTTGAGGATTACTCAGAACTTGAGAGTTACATAAAGAGAGTAGCAAATAAAGAGTTTGATTGGGTTGTCTTTTGTAGTAGATATGGGGTCTATTATTTTTTCAAGACACTTTACAACCTTAAGATGGATACAAGAGTGTTGAGTGGAGTGAAGATAGCAGCGATTGGGGCTTCAACTTCAAATGCACTCAAAAACTATGGTGTGATAGCAGAACTAGTCCCGACTGAAGAATCTTCAGAAGGATTACTTGAAGTATTCAAAAATGTGCCGAGAGGTAAGATATTTCTCCCAAGGTCTGACCTTTCGGACAAAGGATTAGGTGATGGATTTAGTAAGCTCGGATTTTATGTAGAGGAGTGCTACGCTTACAGAAACATTATGCCAGATAACCTACCAGATATTGACTTTTCGCTCATTGATACGATAATATTCACTTCGCCTTCAACAGTGAGAAACTTTGTAAGGAGGTATGGTTACATACCTCTTGATAAAGAAATAAGATGTATAGGTCCAAAAACTAGTAGAGAGTTAGAAAAATACCTTAATGCTAACCCATCTTATCGTCATCATCAGAGTTCTTGAGCGCTTCTATCTTCAGTTCAGGAGTAAGCCTCAAGAATGCCTTATCTACATCTTTAAGGAATAGTGATACTTTGTCAAATACCTTTTCGGTTGTCTCCTTATCAAACTTGGAAATATTCTTCATCCATTCAACTGCTTCATCTGCGATCGTATCATATACTTTTGGTAGTATCCTGTCTGGTATGATAAGTTCCTTATACTTTTGGAGTATTTCTAGTGGTTCTTGCAGTTCAAGTCCTTTGAGGTAGAGTAGTGCTTTACAACAACCTACTACAGCGTTGAACGACTTTTGAATAACCGTCTGATAATCTTCATCCTGTAGGTCTCCTTCTGCTTCGTATACCTCTCGCAATGCTTCAAATATTGATATTGAGATTATATCAAGAAGACTTCCTGCACATTCACCTCTCTTTGCCGCTTCTATAGCGAAATCTCTATTCTGTCCCCAGTCTCTATACAATTCAGGATTTTCACTTTTGGATGCCACTTTAGTGTATTCTGCTATCTCCTTCCTTACTCTGTCAATACCTATTCTTTTTATAAAATCTCTAAAACTTTCAGAATCTTGTCTCTCATTTTTGTATATCGTTAGCATTCTATCTACAACCTTTGGAACATTCTTTGAAGGTATCTTCACAAGAGCATTCCCTATTATACCAGTTTCTTCATAGGGGTATCCACCAACATACATAAGATAGTGAGGTATAACTCCATCCTGGTTCTCTAATGCATTTCCTGAAAATCCGATATCACCTATATGATGTTGTCCGCAAGAGTTTGGACAACCGGAGATATTTATCCTAACCCCCATAAGGTCATTTACTTCATTTGCTATCGCTTCAGCAAGGTTATATGGATATGTAACTGCTAGTTTACAGGAGTATGCTCCAGGGCAGGATGTTATCAGCGGCAAGGTGGATTGTGTTATAAACCCATGCTCCTTAAGACTTCCGAATACACCAACGAGTAGTTCGTTCTTGACCCAAGGCAAGAGTATGTCTTGTCTTTGAGTTGCTACTGCATAACCAGCACCGTAGTCTTCAGATAATCTGGCAATGAACCTCAGATCATCAGGCTTAAGGTTACCAAGTGGAACTCTTATCATAACTGCACTGTATCCTTCCTGTCTTTGTTCATAAACGTCATTTGATAACCAGTTTGAATATTCTGGAGTATTCTTGAGGTTTTGATACTTTTCTACTTCGGACGGACTAACATTTTGAACCTTCTTACCGCCTTCTCTGCCGTTAACAAATGGTGCTGGATGTGGGAAGTTCTGAATATACCTTTCTAAATCTTCCTTTATATTGATATGTCTCTTCACTCTCTCATACTCTTCAAATACACGCTTTTTAAACTCTTCTACTCCTAACCTCGCTACAAGAAACTTTATCCTTGCTTTACTCCTCAACTTTCTTTCACCCTCTCTGTGGAAGACCCTTATAACCGCCTCCGCAAGGTAATAGACATTCTCTGTATCTATGAAGTCCGTAAGTAAATGAGCAGGCATAGGTATAGCACCTAAACCACCACCAACATAAAACTTAAATCCCTTTACTTCCTTACCATCAATAACTCTCTTCTGAGCAACGAACCCCATATCGTGTATCTTTACCATTCCCCAGTCCTTTTCCGACTCAGACCATGCTATCTTAAACTTCCTAGGTAGCGTAAGTGTCAGAGGATGTCTTAAGAAATACCTAGTCATATACATAGCGTAAGGTAATACATCAAAAACTTCATCTTTAGATATTCCCGTAAAAGGTGATGCTGTAATGTTTCTAACCGTATTGCCGCAAGCTTCTTTTGATGTAAGTCCTACCCTAGCCATGTCCCTAAATAAAGAAGGTATATTCTCAAGTTTAACATAGTGTAGTTGTAAATCTTGCCTCGTTGTTATGTGTGCAACACCGCTTCCAGCGTAGTTTTCAACCATAAGCGCAGTTGCTCGTAACTGATCAGAGTTTATTATACCCTGTGGTAACTTTATTCTAACCATGTGCATACCTTCGGGGTAGTGCCTAACACCGTATATTCCGTGTGTTAGCCTGAATGATAAAAACTTTTCAGGACTTAACCTGCCTGATAAAAACCTCTGGATTACATCCTCTATCTCCATTATCTCCGCTTCTATATCCACTCCCTTGTGTATGTCAAATATGTCAAGATACTCTTGAACCATAATCCTTACCTCCTTAAATGTTGTAAAGTATTATAAATCATATCTTTGACATTTTCAAATTTTTCGTTATAAAAAAATTGATTTTCAAAAAAGTATTTTTTTAAAATTTTTGACTAAAGATTAGATCTGAAGAGGAGGAGTTGTATGGATGTTCATACGCTTGACCTTAAAGGTGTGAAATGTCCTTTCAACTATGTGAAGGCAAAGATAAAGTTAAGTGAGATGAAGATAGGTGAAGTTCTTGAGATGTTTCTTGATGATGGTGAGCCTATTAGGAATGTCCCAAAGAGCCTTGAGCAGGATGGGCATCAGGTTCTTAGCATAGAAAAGAGTGGTGATGTTTATAGAGTAGTGGTGAGAAAAGAGGTTTAGATAAATATGTATCTAGTTTTTGGTATTAGTCATAAGACGGCAAGAATTGATATAAGAGAGAGATACTTCGCTACTTCCTCTCTTCTTGAGGAATACTACCGAAGGCTAACTATTATGGATGAGGTAGTTATAATACCAACTTGTAATAGGTTTGAGGTGTATGGATATTTGAACGAGAAGTTAAGTTTGGAATCTGTTAAAGATTATCTATTCAAGACATTCAACATTCTACCTAGTGATAGGAAGTATTTTTATTTCATAACCTCTGAAGATGCTATTGATCATCTTTTTAGGGTTGTGAGTGGAATAGATTCCAAGTTTATTGGTGAATGTCAGATTCACGATCAAGTCAAGAAAAGTTATTACTATTCCTTGGGGATTGGGAGAACAGGATATTTCTTGAACAAACTCTTTCAGAGAGCATTATTCGTATCTGGTAAAATCAGAAGCAGTATTCCTATATCAAGTAAAGTATCTCTAGGTAGCATAGTCCGAAGTAGAATCTCAGAAAATTTTGAAGCTCCTAGAGTATTGCTAATAGGCACAGGTGAAATAGCCTTACACTTGTTGAAGTATTTGAGGGCATTGACGAAAGATATAACTATTGCTTCAACTAGGCATCTGGAGAGAGCAGTTGAAATATCAAAAAAGTTTTCTATTAAGTATTGTAATTTTGAGGATGTTAGGTATTTGATTGATAGTTCAGATGTTTTGATAACTGCTACTAGTTGTCCTTTTAAGATTGTTGATGATACTTTCTTTACAAATAGAATATCAAAGATTCTGATATTTGACCTTTCGGTTCCTAGAAATGTTATGATTGAAAATTTAAAACCCAATATTGTTGTATATAATATTGATAACTTGAATGACGAGAGGAATCATAATTTGTCTCATAGAGAGGAAATGTTTGAAAGTTCAAGAAAGATAATTAGCGTTGAGGTGAGCAAGTTTATGGAGGGCATTAAGTGTGATCTTATGAAGAGGAATGTTGTTATAGGTAGTCGTGGTAGCAACCTGGCGAAAAAGCAGGTTGAGGAGTTTATAAATAAACTTCTAGAGAAGGTTCCTTCCTTGAGAATAAGATTTGATATTAAGTATTACAATACTACTGGTGATATTGATAAAAATACTCCTATTTACAAGATAGAAGGAAGTGATTTTTTTACTGACCTAATTGAGCAAGCTCTTATTGACCATGAGATTGATATAGCAGTCCATAGCGCTAAAGACCTACCAGATATACACAAAGACGGTATAATAACGATAGCACTGACTTCATCAGAGGATAGAACTGATTGCTTGGTTGTAAGGGAAGACCTAAAAGGTTATACCCTTTCAACACTCCCGAAGGGATCTGTAATAGGTGTATCAAGTAGGAGAAGGATAGAACAGATAAGATCCTTAAGACCAGACCTCATAACAAAAGATATAAGAGGAAATATAGAGGAGAGGCTTGCTAAACTTGACAGTGGTGAATATGATGGTGTAATTATGGCAACAATAGCACTGAAAAGACTTGGACTTACGAACAGGATTTCAGAAATACTTGATACAAAAGTGTTTGATACTCATCCACTACAAGGTTCTCTTGCGATACAGATAAGAAACAGCGATATTAGAAAGTTTTCTTTCCTTCTAAAGATTGACAGTAGGAGAAAGATTGTTTTTGATACTCCTTATAGTGATCTAGAAGATAAATTGGTGTATTATGTTAATAAGTATTATTGGCAGAAGTTTATAGCGTTCAAGAGGAATTTCCTTTCAAACCCTGATAAGATAATAAAGGTAGATACGGTAGAATACATTAACGATGAAACTGATAGTATCATTAGCAAGGTCAAATATCTTTTGAAGCATTGATGTTTAGTACCTTTAGTTAGATCTGTTGGTATTCGCAATGCTGAAAAAAGAATCTTTCTGTTGTGAAGTGAAAATTTATATTCTTAAACATTTCTTTAGCACCTGGGGAATAGAAAAGCAAAAATTGAAAAAAGAAAAATTTGAAAAATTCAAAGAAATTGTTTAAAATATTTACTATGAAAGTAGTAGGTAGTGAAGTTAGGGGTAGTTTGAGTAGTTTGAAGAAGTCTGGAGTTTATGTTAGTGGAAGCATACTAGATTTATTTTTCAACACGCCCATAGTTGAGATAAGGAAGTTAGTTGATGAAAGCATGGCTAGTGTTTATGCGAAGTTAGAGTTTATGTCTCCGGGTGGTTCTGTGAAGGATAGGGTTGCTATGGCTATGATAGAAGATGCCGAAAGGTCTGGGATATTGAAAGATGGTTCGGTTATAGTTGAAGCAACGAGTGGTAATACTGGTATTGCATTATCGTTAATAGCAAGCGTGAAGGGATATAGGTGTATATTGGTTGTTCCTGAAACACTTTGTCTAGAGAGAGTTTATATAATGGAGAATTATGGAGCAGAAGTTATAGTTACTCCGGGGGAGTTAGGTATGGAAGGTGCAATACGAAAGGCTAAGGATTTACTCAACAAGATACCTAATTCTGTAATGTTAGATCAATTCTCAAACTCTGCAAACCCAAGAATACACGAGGAGACAACTGCTAGAGAGATAGTTGAGACTATGGGGTGCGAGATAGATGCTTTTGTTGTAGGTGTTGGAACTGGTGGAACGATAACAGGTGTAGGTAGAGTTCTAAAAAGAGAGTGCCCGAATGTAAAAATTTTTGCTGTTGAACCTGAAGGATCACCTGTGTTAAGTGGTGGTAAGCCGGGATTTCACAGGATTCAGGGTATCGGTGCTGGCTTCATACCACCTATATTGGATACCTCAATAATAGATGAGGTTGTGAGAGTTTCGGATATGGATGCATATAAAACAACTCAAGCTCTCGCAGTAGGTGAAGGTATATTTGCCGGTATATCTTCAGGTGCTAATATCTTCGCTTCACTCAAACTGGCAAAGAGACTCGGAAAAGGTAAGAAAATACTAACAATCCTTCCAGACGCAGGCGATAGATACTTCTCACTGAAGCAGTATTTTGAGTTCTAAACATTAATCAAACATTTAAAATAGTTTGAGCAGAATTTGGGAAGATAATTTGTTCTTGAATTGCTTATATTGTTTAACAGTGAGTTGAAGTATAGGAAGTTTAGAGTTCAAATAAACTTTAACAGGATTACTCGGGATTTCGTTAGAAAATATTATATCCTTTTATAGAAGCAAGTCTTATTCAAAAGTCTCTTTTATCGCTGAATGTAAAGCAGATATGGTTAGTTCTATATCTTTTTGTGTATGTGCGAATGAAACGAACCATCCTTCAAATAGTGAAGGAGGTATTAGAATACCTCTTTTGAGTAAGTTGTGGAATAGTTTTGAGTATAGTTCTTTGCTTGAGGATTTGACGTCGGTAAAGTTTGTTATGTGATCCTTCTCACTGAAGAATATTGAGAATAGACTTTTGAACTGATTTACTACTAATTTTATCTTTCCTGCGTTTATGCTTCTAGATATATCCTTGACTACTTGAACCAGCATATTAGCTATTTTTTCCAAGTATGAATAATCCATCGTTTTGAGAATAGATAGTGTTGTAAGTCCTGCTATTACTGCTATTGGATTACCTGACAGAGTACCTGCTTGATATACATCACCAAGTGGTGCGAGTAAAGACATTATATCTCTTCTACCTCCAAAACATGCGAGAGGGAATCCCCCACCTACTATCTTACCTAGACAGGTAAGGTCAGGTTTTATACCTAATAACTCCTGAACTCCACATACCCCGAACCTAAACCCAGTTATTACCTCGTCAAATATAAGTATTATACCTCTGTTGCTACATACATCCCTTATAAGTTTCAGGAACCCATCTTTCGGTATCACAACACCCATATTCGCAGGTATAGGTTCAATTATCACACACGCTATATCTTTTTCTTTATCAATAGTTTTGAGGAATGCATCTTCATCGTTGAAAGGTAGTATTATACTGTCTTGGATTAATGAACTTGGAACACCTTTGCTTGTTGATGTTGGTATGTTAGCAACACCAGATCCTGCGGAGACAAGGAAGTAGTCAGCGTGTCCATGATAACATCCTTCAAACTTGATAATCTTACTTTTACCTGTGAAACCTCTTGCGAGTCTTACAGCACTCATACAAGCTTCGGTTCCTGAACTTACGAACCTTACCATATCAACCGATGGTATGAGTTCCGATATTGTTTTTGCTAGAGCATACTCAACCTCGGTTGGAAGTCCATAACTTGTCCCCCTGTGGATATATTTTTTTACAGTGTTTATAACTTTTCTGTAGGAATGTCCTAGTATCAGAGCACCCCAAGACATTATGTAGTCAATGTAGGTTTTACCTTCTATGTCATGTATTTTTGAACCCTTTGCTTTGGATACGAAGATAGGAATACCACCAACTTGGTAGAATGACCTTACTGGTGATGAGACACCGCCTGGTATATACTCTTTTGAGTTCTCGAATGCTTCTAGGTTTGATCTAAAGAAGTTGTTCTTCATAGTTTTTATAGCCAGTCTGGAACATCTTTAGCCCAGTATGATATTATTATATCTGCACCTGCTCTCTTTATTGAGTATAGTATTTCCATCGCAATATCTTTTTCATTGAATATCCCGTTTTTGGATGCTACCTTAACCATAGAGTATTCACCGCTTACATTGTAAGCGGCGAGTGGAACGTTGAAATTATTCCTTATTTCTCTTATCACATCAAGGTAAGAAAGTGCCGGCTTAACCATAACTATATCTGCCCCTTCCTCTATGTCCTGTCTTACCTCCTCTAGTGCTTGTCTTATGTTTCGGTAGTCCATCTGGTAGGTCTTTCTATCACTGAATTTTGGAGATGAACCCACTATATCTCTGAAAGGTCCGTAGAAGCTAGATGAGTATTTAGCAGAGTATGACATTATGAGAGTTCTTTCAAATCCGTTCTCATCCAGAGTCTTCCTTATCGCTTTGACTTGATGGTCCATCATCGCCGAAGGAGCTACTATATCTACTCCTGCTCTCGCATAGTTTAGTGCAGAAAGTGATAGAACTTCAAGTGTTTTGTTGTTATCAACCCAGTCTCCGTTCCAAATACCACAATGACCATGAGTAGTGTATCCACAAACACACACATCGGCAATAACAACAACATCATCAAATTTGTTTTTTATCTCTCTTATTGCTTTACACACAACATTATCTTCTTTGTATGAGTAGGATGCAATATCATCCTTTTTAATCTCATCAATAACACCAAAAAGTAGAACGCTTTTTATCTCCTTATCCCTCAAAACTTTAACTTCTTCAATCAGTCTATCAACACTATATCTGCGAACTTCAGGAAAGGTTTCTATTTCTTGAACTATATTCTCTCCTTCTATGACGAAGAGAGGCATAACGAAGTCATTAGGTGACAGTTCCGCTTCCGCTACCAAATCTCTTATTGATTTGCTTTTTCTTAACCTTCTTATCATAAAACTATTATAATCGGGAATTGAATGCTATTTCAAAGAACCTGAAGCAACTCTCTCAATTGGTATGAATATCATTACGGTTGTTCCCTCTCCTTCTTCGCTTTTAACTTTTATAAATCCACCATGATCCATAACTATCTTTTGGCAGATGGATAATCCTAAACCAGTTCCTTTCGGTTTGGTTGTGAAAAAGGGGTCAAATATTCTATCTTGTATCTCTTTTGGTATTCCTACACCATTATCTTTTACATAAACGGCCAAATAGTTAGTGTTGTTATCAAAGTATTCCGAATATCCTATCTCAATAATACCAGACTTGTGTTCTATTGCCTGAATTGAATTGAGAATAATGTTTGTGAATACTTGAAGTAGAAGACTATAGTTTGCTTTGACAACAGCGTTATCGTCTAATTTGTTGATAACCTTTATATGTTTCTGATTGATCTGGTATAGTAATACGTCAATTGATTCATTTACTAGCGATTTTAGAGACACTTCCGATATTTCGTAATTTATAGGTCTTGAAAATCTTATGAAACTATTAAGTAGGTTTATTATTCTTTCAATGTCCTTTGATGTTACTTCTATAAACTTGTCTATGAATTTTTGATCATCTTTTCTTGACTTTAGTAGTTCAATGAAACCACTTATTGAGGTTAGAGGATTTCTTATCTCGTGAGCTATCCCGGACACTATTTCAGAGATAACATTCATCTTCTCAGAAAGAACATATCTTTTAGTTATCTCTTTCTTGTAGGTTACATCTTCTATTGTCCATAGTATTTCGGAAACAGAACCTGTTTCTTCGTAGATAGGCTGTGCTTTAACTTCGTAGAAACTATTTTTAACTTCAACTTCTACTCCAACACTTTGGAGTTTTTGAGCATCTTTCTCTTTGATGGATTTGATAATATCTTCAACTAGTTCTTTGAGCTCAGTCTTATTTATATACTTTATCCTTCCATCATCCCCTGTTATTGCTATTATACTTGTGATGTTCAGTAGTATTTTGTTGCTTAACTGGTTCAGAAAGAATAGTTCTTTATACATTACATAGTTCTTTACTACTACTCCTACTGGGTTTATTAATATTTTGAGTTTTGAAACATCGTTTTCGTTGAACGGCTTATAATCTATACCTAGTCTTTTGTTGGCTAGTATAACTGCTCCTACAACTTCTTTCTCAAATCTAATAGGGTATATTATGAGGTTTTCCAGCTTTTTATCGTCTTGTGAGAGCAGTTCTTGCTTGTCGTTAGCGCTTGCTATTACTGGTTCTTCCAGATGTCCTATCTGTATTGCTTTTACAATCAGTTTTTTAGTTATGCTTTCTTCCAATCCTAGATAGAAGCCTGAAATAATATCATAATTTTTATCAAGTATCACGATGCTTCCTACTTCTGCTCCGAGTTCTGCTATAATGTTGTCAATAATATACGCTAGGAAGAGTTCTCTATTGAGAGGTGCAGTTATTGATTTGTAGAATGAGAGTATTGACTCTACTTCTCTAAATTCGCTAATTACACTTGCTGTCGTTTCAACCGTGTCAAATATATCTTTGATATTCATCACGAGTAGTTTGAAAGTAGATAAATCTCCCAAAAATAGTTCCTCATTTCTATTTATGCCAATCAGAGCTAATTCGGAGTTTCTACTCCTGAAGTAGTAAGAGATAAACCTGAACCCATTTATGGTTTCACAAAGAAATGGTATCTTGAACTTGAAGAAATCCTCTCTGGTCTGTTTGAATACACTGATAAGATGTTCATAATTTATGTTTCCTGAAGACTTGATGGATATTACTTTATTGTCTTGATCAACTATGAAAAGATCCGAAAAACTTTCAATGAATGAAGCAATATTGATGATCTGTTCTATTCTGCTAACCAGGGTAGGTGTTCTATCTACCATACATTATTCACAAACAAATACCACACTATCTCGTCGTTTATATTCTTAATTTTCTCAAAGTTTTGTTCATAGTTGCTTAGAATGCTTTCTTCTTTCTCTTTGGAGAAGTCTGATAACTTGATCCAAGTTTTAGCATCTTCAAGTGTAGTTTCAATGTGGAACTGAAGCGCATAGACGTTCTTGTTGTATGTAAATGCTTGATTAAGGTAGTTATCAGAAGTTGCTATTCTTACTGCGTCTCTTGGTAGGTCAAATGTATCTCCGTGCCACTGAAAAACCTTCATATTTGGATAATACTTTGAGAATACTCTATCCTTTAGACCATCACCAGTTATCTTAACATCATACCATCCTATCTCTTCACCTTTGTCTCCTTTATAAACCCTTGCTCCAAGTACATTAGCAATAAGTTGAGACCCTAGACATATCCCAAGCACAGGCTTACGGCTAGTTATGAACTTATCTAATATCTTCTTAACTTCTGATAGGTATGGATATTTATACTCTTCATACACCGATTGAGGTCCTCCTAGAACGATAAGACCCGAATATTTGTCAAGGTTTATAAAACTTTTGTAATCCCCTGTTAGTTTATCGGTGTCAAAGTATTCAAACCTTATAGTGTATTTTCGTAGAGAGTTTTCTATATATCCAAGTCCTTCTACTCTAGAGTTTCTTAAAACTAACAACATAAGATTCAGTATATATTATAAGTTAAAGTTTTTCAAATTCTGTTTCGTTCAGTGCTTAAATGACACATTACTCACCAAGCGCCAGTCGCCAACACTATCAATGATGATAAATTCTTTGCTTATGTTGTTGATCATCCTAGAGTTGATAACATACAATCCTTTACTTGAAAAGGCATCATCTTTACTTACACTGACAAGTTCGTAATTTCCAACAACTCTTGATAGAAAGTAGTATGATTGTGATAATGGTATATCTACAAAGCCAACAGTTGAGTTTTTAGGAATATACCTTGAGACTAGTATCTTCTGAAGGTTTGTTTCTTCTATAAATTTATCAATACTACCGCTACCGTTTTGAGCTACTCTCAAGAAAGGGTTTAGTGTTTGAGTTATGATAACTATTTCTGCAAAAATGGATATAATGATTAAAGTTGTTACCAAAGATCTAATAGGTATTCTAACTACTCCTTCTTTGCTTGCCCTGAGTATTTCAAAAATAAACCATCCTGTAATTATTGAGAGTATAGGAAATATTGGCATTACATACCATTCAGTTTTGGTGCTTACTAGCAAGGCAGGCAGCATAACAGAGAGTAAATATATCACTACAGTAGTGTCTCTAAAGACTTCGTTCCTATATTCCAACCTGAAAGGAATTTTGGATTCCCTGTTGAATATAATTTTGAGTTTGTAAAATGGAGATACGAGTAGTAATATTGACCAAGGTAAAAACTTTAATACGATAGGTTCTAGATAGAATAAAGGAGATGACTGATGCCCCTCTAACGTTTTTGTTCCTCTTAAGACAAGGTCATATCCTATCATCTTTTCAAAAAATGTAGTTCCATCAAAGTTAAATCTAGCAAGGCCCCATGCAACTATCGGTGTGATAGACACAATAGGTAGTAGAATATAGTCATATATTTTCATCTTCAGATACATTCTGTTAAGCAAGAATGATAGTAATATTACCAGAGCAACCATAACACTTGCGAAACTTTTTAGGAGGAATGCAAGTGAGAATAGTATAGCAGTAAGGTAAAGGTAATTTTTGTTATCCCTTGCTCTTTCTGATGTAATTACTGAAAGTAGAACTAAGAATGTTAGTATAGCATCAAAATCTCCAGTCCTTGCTCCATGGACATGTATGAATGAAAAACAGGTTGCTAGGATAAAGCCAGAAAGTATTGAGACTTCAGGTCCGAACTTCCTTTTGGCATAGAGAGTAGTTATTACAATTGTTAGAAATCCGAAAAACGCAGAGAAAAATCTTAAACCAAAAGGATTTAAACCAAAGATAGAGAATGATAATGCTATTAACCAAGTCCCAAGAGGTGGCTTGAGATTCCAGTAATCTGGTTGTCCTCTGTAATGGTTCGCTGAAAGTATCCCGTTTGTTAGCATTTCATAAGCATTCACACCGTGTCTTGCTTCATCCCACTCTTGAACAGGTAGTTCCCAAAGATTAAAGAAAATATTGAATAGTGCTATCAGTATTACAAGAACGAAAAAGTATGTATAGTAAGTCTTAAAAACATTCATAAACAAACTTTGCCTTTTTATCCTGATAACCAGACAAGGGAATTATATTACATTCAATCTTGGTAAGTCTAGAATTGGTGAAAACGAGTAGCAAGATCTAAAATTCTATCACAGGACACATAGTAGTTTGAAAAATTTTAAAGGATCTCTGGCGCTACTAATCCAAGGTTAAATTGAAATTAGTGGTAAAAATTATAGGCCATTATCTCTCAAAGGATACCCTAAAAAATAGTTGTAGCCAAATTTTATGACTCAATGCCTTTATCACTTCTTTTTGAAGGCTATCTTAAGAGGAGTTTATAATTCCGAACTATGGATGCTAGAAGAGTGATTTCAAACTTCATTGAACTCGTTAAGATATACAGTCCTCCATTGATGGAAGATTTCGTATTTGAATACCTTTCAAGAAAGTTTAGGGAACTTGGAGTGATATCTGAGATACAGGTAGATGGTAAGGTTAAGAATATGATAGGGTTTATAGAAGGAAACGATAAAACCAAGAAACCTATCTTCTTCTGCTCGCATGCTGATACCGTTGAACCTTCAAAGAACATAAATCCTATTGTTGATGAGGAGGGAGGAGTTATAAAGTCTGATGGAACTACCATACTTGCTTCTGATGACAAAGCAGGTATATCGGCAATTCTAGAACTCGCATACCATTTGAGAGAAGAACCTACTGCTAGGTATGGAGATATCTACCTCATCATAACTTCTGCGGAAGAGATAGGGCTTGTTGGAGTAAAGCATCTTGACCTGTCAAATGTTAAAGCAGAATACGGGTATTGTATAGACTCTCACGATGACGTAGGTAATGCTATAATAAAGGGTTCAACACACTACAGGTTCAAGGTTGAATGTATAGGCAAATCATCTCACGCAGGTATTGACCCAGATAAAGGTATAAACGCTATAAAGATGGCATCCTACATTATTGACAGGCTTGATACTGGACTTCTAGATAAGGATACTGTTTTTAACATAGGTGAGATTAAAGGTGGTAAGGCTACAAACATAGTTCCTGATAATGTCGTCTTTGAAGGTGAGGTCAGGAGTTTCAAAGAAGAGAGGATTAGGGAAGAACTGGATAAAATACAGAAACTCTGCATAGAAACAAAGAATAAATTTTCTGGCGATGTTAAGTTTTCATACGAGAAGCTTTACGATGGATTTGATATAGACCCCCAGTCCGAAGTTGTTAAAAGGTTCGTTGATGCTTGCTACAAGATTGGTGTCAAGCCCAATCTTACCGTAACTAGAGGTGGTAGTGATGCTAATATCTTGAACTCTAGAGGATTCCAGACACTCAATATATCCTGCGGAATGCGAAACCCACACTCAACAGAAGAATTTATATACATAAAGGATCTAATAGACATATCAAAACTTGTTATAACTATAGCACTTTCATAACTGTTTTCAATTTGGATACTATCAAGAGGGGGTTTAAGTATGAATGTTTGTGTTATAGGAAGTGGTGGTAGAGAACATGCTCTTGCTTGGAAGTTAAGTAAATCTTTAAATACAACTAAACTATTCTGTGTTCCTGGTAATGGTGGAACGCAAAGTATATCAGAGAATGTTTCAATATCTCTGAAGTATCCTTTCAACGAACTGGTTAGTTTCATAAAAGAGAGAAAAGTAGACCTTGTTGTGATAGGTCCTGAAGCACCGTTGGTTGACGGTATCGTTGATATACTCACAAGTAAAGGAATAAAAGCGTTTGGTCCAAATTCAGGTGCGAGTAGATTGGAAGGTAGTAAAGTTTTTGCAAAACTTCTTATGAAGAAGAATAGAGTCCCAACTGCGGATTTTGAAGTGTTTGAGGATTTTGAGAGTGCGAAGGTTTTTTTTGAGAAGCATCCTGATTGGGTAATAAAGTTTGACGGGCTTGCTGGAGGGAAAGGTGTTGTAGTTCCGTCAAGCCTTGAAGAAGGAATTTCATTCCTTGAAGAAATATTCCTTAAGGATAAATTTTCATCAACTAGCAAGAAAGTTGTAATAGAGAAGAAACTTGAAGGGTATGAATTAAGCGCTTTTGTAATAACAGATGGTGAAGATGTGAAGTTCTTATCAACTGCGCAAGACCATAAAAGGGCATTTGATGGGGACAGAGGTCCAAATACGGGTGGCATGGGTGCTTATGCTCCTGTTCCATTCGTATCAAAAGAATTAGTTGATAAGATAATGAAAAAGATAGTATATCCTACAATAGAAGGACTCGCTAAAGAAGGCATAACCTACAAAGGAGTATTATACTGTGGTCTTATGATTGATAAGAATGATGAGCCTTATGTTTTGGAATTTAATTGTAGGTTTGGAGACCCTGAAGCACAGGTCATCTTACCTATTATGAAAACTGACTTTTATGATGTTGCTTCTGCTACTGCTGAGGGGCTTCTAAAGAAGGTAAAGTTTGAGATGTATGAAAAGTTTGCTGGGTGTGTTGTCCTCGCTTCAAATGGATACCCTGGAGACTATGAAAAAGGTATGAAAATAAGTGGAGACCTATCTGAAAACGATGATGTAGTAGTATTCCATGCAGGAACAACCTTGGCTAATGGAAACTTGATAACGAATGGGGGAAGAGTCTTGAATGTGGTTGGAATAAGTGATAACCTAAAGCAAGCACTTAATATAGCATATGCTAGGGTAGAAAAGATACACTTTGATGGAATGTTCTACAGGAAAGACATAGGTTGGAGAGTGTTATCTGAATAACTACTAGATCTTTTTACTTAAAATTTAGTATCTCAAGTTTTTGTTATTATTCTAACAATCCTTTGAAAATGTAGAATACTTTTATTACTGGATTCCTAGCAACCTTCCAAAGTTATATACAATTACACTCAAAACCCATGCTAGTGAGATAGTGTAAAAGAAACTGAATACAGACCATTTCTTACCAACTTCGTTTGCTATTACAACGACGGTAGCAATACACAACATCGCAACCTGCATAAAAACCAGAAACGATATGGCTGATAAAGGAGTAAATATACTTGGTAAAACTTCTGTAATACCTTCTTCTGATACACCATAGACAGTTCCCAAAGTTCCAACCACAACTTCTCTTGCTAATATAGCAGTAAATACAGAAACTACTACTTGCCATTCACTACCGAAACCTGTTGGATAAAAGATAGGTTGAAGTGTTTTACCAATCACTCCAAGAATACTCTCTTCAGAAGCGTATTCAACTCCAGGAGGTAGAGAACCTAAAAGCCAAACTACAATAACTACCAAGGCTATTACTGTTCCTGCTTTCTTGACAAAGAGAAAACTCCTATACCATACCTCTGAAAAGAGCACCTTGAGCGAAGGTAATCTAAAGTCTGGTAATTCCATGACGAAAAGAGAATATTCACCTTTAGCAATGTTTCTTCTGAAAATTATTCCAAAGATTCCCGCTAGGACGATACCTAGAAGATACATAGCAAAAAGAACAATTCCTTGATATTCCTTAAACAATGCTGAAGTGAAAACAACGAAAACTGTAAGTCTCGCAGAGCAACTTATAAGCGGTAGAACCAGAACAGTTATTAGTCTGTCTTTGAATGAGGATAGAACTCTGGTAGCCATAATTCCCGGTATATTACAGCCGAAACCTATAAGCATAGGTAGGAATGACTTACCGTGTAGCCCAAAAGTTGTCATCATCCTATCCATCATTATCGCACTTCGTGCTAGAAAACCACTATTTTCAAGAATACCTATGAACGCAAATAAAACTACAATGTAAGGTAGGAATACTAAAACACTTCCTACACCTGATATAAGACCATCCGTTATGAAGGATACGAATATACTATTCCAAGAATACACTTCCCCAACGGATTTAACCCATTCTGAAAGTTGCGAGAAGCCTTCCTCTATCAATCCTGCCAGAGGATCTCCTATCACAAAGACGAGTTGGAATATACCAAACATAGTAGAAAGGAAAACAATAAGCCCCCATACCTTGCTAGTAAGTATTTCATCTACTTTTCTCTGGATTGTCTCTCTCCTGTTTGGAAGCTTCTGAGTGTGTTCTTTTAGGATTTTATCAATGAAATTATATTTTGAACGAACTATCGCTGCATCAATGTCGTCGTTTGAGATTGTCCTTAGATCCTTTTCAGTGTCTCTTATAACCTCAAAAACTTTGTCTTGAATCCCATTATTTAGAACTTTTGATTTTAAGATAAAGTCATTTTCCTCAAGTATTTTTACTGCTGTTCCTCGCAAACTACGAGAGGATATTATGCCCTCTTGATTAAGTATAGAAATCAGTTTAGATATACCTTTCTCAATGACACTTGGGTATTCAATGGATAGACTACTCTCGGCTTTACCATCAGATTCTAGTTTGGATATTTTATCAATGACTGCCTTCTTAAGACTTTCAACACCTTTTCTTGTTCTACCAAGTGTAGGTATAAACTTAACTCCGAAGGTTCTACTCATCGCATCAACATCTATCTTGATACCATTTTTCTTGGCAACATCAATCATGTTTAGTGCAACTATAACATTAAACCCAAGTTCAAGAAGTTCAGTAAGTAGAAATAGACTGTTGTAGAGATTTGTAGCATTAACTACTACAATCATAATATCTGGCTTTTCTTCTAGTATAAAATCTCTTGCAATCTTTTCATCTATGGATGATGCTGAAAGAGAGTAGGTTCCGGGTAGGTCAACAAATACAATTTCTTTGTTGTCATATTTTATCCGTTTCTCCTTTCTTTCAACTGTAGTCCCAGACCAATTTCCAACCTTCTCGTTAGCACCAGCAAGGTTATTAAATAATGAAGTCTTACCAACATTCGGAGCCCCTACCACCCCAACCTTATAGACTTTCCTTCCAGCAACTTCGGACATCAAAACCTCCAAGGTAATGACAATTTTATACAAGATCCAATACCGATTTCAAATAGTTTAATAAAATTAGATTATTCCAACTTTATTAGCCTTTTCTCAAGTGACAATACTGGATATTTTTTAGTAATTTAATTATGTTTGTTGTTTATAATTATTAAGATGAGAAAGAGTAATAACTTGGAACAGACATACAGATTATCTCTTAAGCAGATACCAATGAACTTACTATCGCAGACCATACAGCTCCTAGGACTTCCGCTTGCTGAGTTTGAGACAGAGATCAAACAGGAACTTGAAGATAACCCATTGCTTGAAATGGAAGAAGACACAACTTTAATTACAACTAAAAGTATTGAGTCTGGAGAGGATAGTATTGATGAAACAGATACCAATCTAGGTGAGATTAGTGATACCTATGAGATATCAAGGTTGAAGGAATTTGAGTCAACCAGTAGGAGGTCATATGAGAAAACCCAGGTATTTGAGAATAATTTTTCAACGGATGAGACGCTACAAGAACATCTTCTTTTTCAGGCAAGGCTTGACATAGCTGATGAAAGGCTATTTACTCTCGCATCCTATATTATATATGAAATTGATGATGATGGTTATTTCAAAGGCGATATAAGCACTCTGAAGAAGGTGGAAGGTTATGAATTCACTGAAGAGGAGATAGAAAAAGTTAGAGAGAGGATTAAGACTTACGATCCCGTTGGATGTGGAAGTAGAACTCTTGAAGAGAACCTAATATCCCAGCTGGAAAATTTCTACCCGAATTTACGGAATATTGATACTTATAAGAGAATTATAGAAAACGATCTAGAGCTTTTAGCCAAAGATAGTAGATTTCTATCTTCAAAATACGGTTTGTCAAAGGAAGAAGTGGAAGAATTGAGGTTGATTGTAAAATCACTCTCCCCTAAGCCAGGTGTTAATTTTTCAAAATCACCTTCCTTCATAGTCCCTGAAGCCGTGATTAGAAAAACGGATGATAGTCTAGAAGTTGAATTCAATGATAATTATATACCTAGATTGAGGATAAAGAAGGAATACATTGAGGCTGTGAAAAAATCTGGTTCAAAGGAACTTAAGGATAAGATAGTAAAAGCAAAAAGCATTATACTTGCTATTGAGTACAGAAAAAATATTCTTAGAAGCATAATAGAAAAAATTATTGAGCACCAGAGAGATTTTCTGTTAGACAAACAAAATTTCCTTAACCCTCTTCTTATAGAGGATATTGCTGGAGAGTTAGGCGTCACGATATCAACGGTTAGTAGAGCTATAAAGGACAAGTATATTCTGACACCAGTTGGTCTTGTTCCAATAAAGTATTTCTTCTCAAGGTCTGGTAAAAGTGTAATTGGTGAGGAAGTTTCTGTTGATAGGATAAAGAAACTCATAGATACACTCGTGAAAAACGAAGGAGACAAACCTTTATCTGATGATAAGATTGCTAATATCTTGAAGAATAAAGGAATAAAGATAGCTAGAAGAACCGTGACAAAATACAGAGAAAGTATGGGAATTCCACCGGCACACTTAAGAAAGAAACGATGAAAAAAATATACATTGTCTCAACTCCTATTGGAAACCTAGAGGATATAACCATAAGAGCACTGGATATACTAAAAAAGGTTGATGTTATTGTTTGTGAAAACCCAAAGCACCACCTCAAACTACTCAATCACTATGGTATAAGGGGGAAAAGACTTATAAAGATTACCTCTGCGAATGAAGCCAACAGTGTTAATGGAATTTTGAAACTTATTGAAGACGGTAAAGAAGTTGCTATAGTTTCAGATGCTGGAACACCAGGTTTATCCGATCCCGGCAGTATCTTGGTTAGAGAATTAACTAAAAGAGGTGTCAAGTGTATCCCTATACCAGGTCCTTCTGCTTTAACCTCTGCGATTTCCGTATCTCCTATTCCAATGAGTAAGTTTATATTCTATGGTTTTATCCCTAAAAGTCAAAAGAAAGTTGAGAAAGTAGTTCAAGATTTGAGTAAGTATGGATTTCCAGTAATATTCTTCATACCCCCCGAAAGAGTAAAAACGTTTGTAAATGTTGTTTGTAGTAAATACCCACACTCTGAGATAGTATTATTTCGTGAGATTACTAAATTAAATGAAGAAGTAATATATGGTAATCCTTGTAATCTAGAATTTGAGGATAAGGGAGAGTTTGTTGTGGTAGTTAAGTTTTAGTCCTCTTCATCTTCTCTTTCCGATAGTATTCTGTCAAGTTGAAGTAGTGCTCCAACGTGTTTTTCAACCATCCTAACTTTTCTAAGTAAGTCGTAGGAATTTTTCTCTTCCTCAACCTGTTCTTCTACAAACCACTGTAGAAAATTTTCTGTTGCCTTGTCGTCAATCTTCTGTGCTAAGTTCACAAGTTCGTGTATCTTGTTTGTTATGTATTTCTCATGCTCGTAGGCAGACTCTGCTGCGTGTAGTATAGAGTCCCAAGTGTGTGGGGGTTCTTTCAGTCCAAAGAGTTTTACTACACCATTTTGTGATATTATATAATTGTAAATCTTCATAGCATGCTTGAGTTCTTCTTTTGCTTGTATCATCATCCATTTTGAAAAGCCAGAGAGTCCCTGTTGTTCAAAATAAGCACTCATTGAGAGATACAAGTACGATGAGTATAATTCCTCGTTTATCTGCCTATTTAGCGCATCTTCCATCTCTCTCTTTAGCATACAATCCTCCTGTAAATGCTACAATATAAACAAAAACTTTTTGCTATGTCAAATTTGGTATTATCTTGTTCTTTTATTGATTTTGTCATCCTACCAGCAGCATATAATCCACAATTAGGTGAAGTTTATATTGTGGTTGAGTAAATGTTTTTTTATTGAGCATCCAAAAGGCTTACAAAGAAGTAAAACTAATACTATCCTAGAACTAAAAGTAATCAAGCAAAGAGTCCAGAGTTTTGAATATTCAACTAGTTGAATTCAACAAGTGATGTTTTGTTTTCTTGAGTGTTTTTGATGTCTTATTTATAATGAACTTTGTGAGAAGGATATTGATATTGGTTACCATTATATCTTTTCTTTCAAGTTGTGCACCATCGGTGGGTAGAAAGGTTGTTGAGAGTGGTAAGTTTGAGATTGAACTGACAGTAGGAGGAGCTTTCTTCTACTACACTTCCATTCCACTACCATTGCCTAATGTTGGTTTAGGTGTAAGGTATGGGGTTATTGATAGATTTAATATTGGAGGTAGGGTATATCCTCTATCTACACTTTTTGGTTCGCTTCTGTTTGAAACTTATATAGTTGGAGAGGTTTATGAAAGTAGTGATACTTATATCCCATCTATAAATGTATATTCTTTACTAAACTATCTAGCTTTTTTAGGATATTTTGATATGACTTTCTATCCACTAGTCGGAACTGTTGGTGTATGGAAGTTTGGTTGGGGTAGTGTTTATGTTCCTCTTGAAGTGTCTTTTGATTTCTACTCTCAAAGAAGACCAGTCAAGTTTAACCTCGGAGTTGGTTTAGACTTCTTTGTAACAGACAATTTTGGTATCTCTGCCGAACTTAGAGTAAATAGTATAGGGAACATATATTTACCTTTAGGCAACATGGTAGGAGTTCCTGTATTTTTTGTATCCACTCACTATAGGTTCTAGCTTTTGTTAAGTTGTCCGAATGTTTTTGACGTTAGAAATTTGAGTTAGTATGTTCTATGAAACTTGTAAAACGATGAAAAACAGATCGGAAATTTTTACTTAATTTGATTAGATTTTTAAGGTATTTTTATAATTTCACTTAAAGTTTAGAGGTCTATATGGTTAGAATAAGGCTTATGAGGTTTGGTGCTAAGCACAGACCTTACTATAGGATAGTTGTTGTTGACTCAAGGAAAAGAAGAGATGGTGCTTATGTTGAGAGTCTCGGACATTATGCACCTATGGAAGGGAAAAAACTTTATATAAATCAGGAGAGATATAATTACTGGATTTCAGTTGGTGCTCAACCTTCCGAAACGGTTGGAAAGTTATACAAGCGGTTTTCGTCTTCTTTGAAGTAGAAAAATTTTTAGGAGAGGTGGTTTATGAAGGAAAAGGATCTTGTTGAACAGATTGTAAAATCACTAGTTGATTACCCTGAAGATATTTCTCTCAAGGTTGTTGAGGGTGAAAAATCTACCATCCTTGAACTTAAAGTTAGGAGTGAGGATATAGGTAAGATTATAGGAAAGAAGGGTAGAATTGCAAAGGCTGTAAGAACTATTGTAAGTGCAGTTGCTGTCAAGAACGGAAGAAGAGTTATTCTTGAGATACTTGACTAATTTTTCTCTCCCGAGCTACCGCTCGGGATTCTTTAAATGAAGGAATTAATAAAAAGTATTGCCCTTGATGTTGGTTTTGATATAGTCTCTTTTGTTGAACCTTATTCAATTTCAAAAGACCCTGACTTAATTACTAGCTACCAAACTTGGATATCAAAGTCTCTCAATGGTGATATGAAATACCTTGAAGAACACAGATTGAAAAAGTTTGACGCGACTCTGATTGAAAACTGGGTTAGAACAGTTATACTTGTTGGTGCTAGTTATTTCAATTCTTCTTACTTTGAGAGACCTTCTGAAGAGTTTGGTAGAGTATCAATGTATGCTTGGGGGTATGACTATCATTTTGTAATTAGAGAAATGCTCAATGAGTTTGTGGAGAGACTGAAGAGGGAGATAAAAAAAGAGTTCAAGTATAGAGTTTTTTCTGATGCTACTCCTTTGTATGAAAGAGGTTTTGCGGTTGCTGGAGGGTTTGGCTTTCAGGGCAAGAATACCTGCGTGATAAATTCCAAACTTGGTTCATTCTTTTTTATAGGAGAGGTTTTAACTGATCTTGAGATTGAGTATGATGATAGAATTAAATTCAAGGGATGTGGTAGCTGCTCTAGGTGTATAACTGCTTGTCCAACAGGAGCGTTAATGAGTTCTGGTTATGTCCTTGATGCCAGAAAGTGCATATCTTACCTTACTATTGAATACAGAAGAGTGATACCCGATGATTTAGCAGTTTTGATTGGTGATTGGATTTTCGGATGCGATGTATGTCAAGAAGTGTGTCCATTTAACAAGATCCTTTACCTTAAGAAGTTTGTAACGAGAATAAAGAAATTTAATACCGAGATAACTCCTTTCCTCAACCTAAAATACGTTATGTCAATACCCAGTGGTAATCAGTTTAAGAAGGCTTTCAAGGGTAAAGCGTTCTTAAGAGCAGGTAGAAGGGGGATGGTTAGAAATGCGATAATAGTTGCAGTCAACAACGGTGCTAAAAGTTTAAGGGATACCATAAATAAGTTAGTGGAAGACAAAGACGAAATTGTTGCGAGGACTGCTAAGTGGGCTTCTGATAGGATATGAGTTTGATATATGTCGGGATGACTGGATTTGAACCAGCGACCCCACCCACCCCAAGGGTGTGCGCTACCAGGCTGCGCTACATCCCGACCTTGGGCGGTAGAGGATTCGAACCTCTGACCTCCACTGCGTCAAAGTGGCGCTCTAACCAACTGAGCTAACCGCCCCCTTGCTGAACTGGTTTCAAAAATTATAAAAATCTATACATTATAAATTCAATAAAAAACTCTGTATTAACAAAAAGGTCTAAAATTTGAAAGATAAATAGATAATTACGATATAATATACTATGAGAGGATATGTAATGGACATATACATAATGGGGAACAAGATTGACTATAGCATTGACAACGAAAGAACTATAAAGGATGTTGTTGAGAATATAGCAGAAATAGTTAGTAGCTATGGACACTCAATAACAGAATTGAGGATTGACGGCAAGCCTTTTAGTGTTGATGACCCATTACTTGAAAGAATTGAGATAAAAGCAGTTTCAAATCTTGAAGTTGAGACAGCGTCGTATTTTGAAATATCAACATCTCTCTTACACTCTCTTATACCTTACACTCAAAACCTTAGAAAACACATCAAAGAAGGAAATATTGATTTTGGAACTTTTGATCAAGCAAGATCTTGGATAATAGAAGTATTAATAACTTCAATCAATATACTCTTCATATTTTCTCCTAAGTCCGAATACGTGTTGCGAAGAAATGAAATAGTTAATTTTATATCTAACTTCACCTATAATGAACTCCAAAATGATACTAAGAAAAGTGAGTTTATGAATAAATTAGACGAACTTGAAACACTCTTGAACGACATAACTAAAGTTCTTGATAGGATATCCCAGGAAGGCAATCTTTTCTTTGATACAACTATAGATAATGATCTATCAAACATCTTAAGGTTAATTGACGACATTCCTTTAAAACTTCAGACAGGAAACGACGAAGAAGCTCTAAAGGAAATATACGAATTCTCAGAAATATTTATAAGTCTCATTGAGTTCTTGAGATATGTAATCACATCGTCTGGTAGCAAATTATTTTCTGACTATCTACAATCATTTGATTTTTCAAAATTTGGCAGTATAAATAGCATAATAGAATCACTAATTGGTAGTGTGCAAAAACGTGATTTCGTTTCAGCGAGTGACTTAATTTCATACGAGTTAAAACCACTTGTTGAAGAATTGAATAGTTTCATAGCAAACATGAGAGACAAGGCTTTCAAACAAATTTCAGAGAACTAATCTACTCCCTTACTTGACCATTCCCATATACAATCCACTTGTCTGATGTTAGTTCAATTAATCCCATAGGTCCTCTTGCGTGTAGCTTGTGTGTGCTAATCCCAATTTCAGCACCAAGTCCAAACTCACCTCCATCTGTAAATCTTGTTGATGCGTTAACCATAACTGTTGAAGAATCAACTTTGGATAGGAACTTATTCGCCTCAAAATAATCACTAGTTACTATAGATTCGGTATGTCCTGATCCATATTTTTTTATGTGTGCTATTGCTTCATCGGTGCTATCTACAATCTTTACATTCATAATATAGTCAAGGTATTCGTTATAGTAATCTTCTTCTCTTGCCTCCTCTACTGAAACTATCTCTAGGGTTCGCCTACATCCTTTGAGTTTTACATTCTTTTTTATCAGTGCTTCAAGTAGTTCCTTTTTGTAAGGGTAATCTTTGTGTATAAGTAATGTTTCTGCTGCATTACATACTGATGGTCTTTGTGTTTTTGCGTTTATAGTGATCCTTTCTGCCATCTCCTTATCTGCACTCTTATCAACATACACATGACATACGCCTTTCTCTTGCCTCAAGACAGGTATCTTGGATTTTTCAACTACGCTTCTTATAAGTCCCTCTCCACCTCTTGGTATTACCAAATCTATGTAGGAATCAATCTTCAGTAGTTCATCAACAACTTCGTGTTCTACTCTATCAACATACTGGATAGCATTCTTTGGCAGCCCTGCGTCTTCTATCGCTTTTGATATGAGTTTTGAAAGAGCAATATTTGTGTTATATGCCTCGCTTCCACCTCTTAGAATACCTGTATTGCCACTCTTTAGAATTAGTGTTGCTGCATCTACAGTTACATTAGGTCTTGCTTCGTATATCATAAGGATAGTTCCTATTGGAACTTTAATCTTATTAACTATCATTCCGTTAGGTCTTCTAGAACTATACACCACCTTACCAACAGGGTCATCAAGAAGTATAACATTCTGTATAGCGTCAACTATACCATCTATCCTCTTCTCATTCAAGACAACTCTATCAATGAGTGCTTCAGACCTACCTTTGCTTCTAGTGAATTCAATATCTTTCTTATTTTCCTCTATCAAAAAGTCCTTATTCTCTCTTATCTGCTTCGCTATTAACGATAGAGCATAGTTTTTCTGACTAGTGGGTGATGTTGAGATAATCTCAAATGCTTCTTTTGATTTTCTAGCAATATCTTCGCAGTATTCTTTTATACCCATTGATAGCCTCCATTCACAAATTTTATACGAGTATCATATTAATTTTCTTCTTAAGTTTCAGAAGGGAATAAACTAGTAAATTACAAAGTTGGTTAGAATAAAATCTTGTTAGAAGTTATATTAGATTACTAATGACTTTAAAAGTTCTAGAAGAAAGTCTTGAATTCCATCAGACTTGAATTAGTAAATTGAAATAAGCTGGGTAAATCTTTGATAATGAAGTTCAAGTTTGGAGGTTTAGGTATGCCGAAGGAGCATGTTATTGACGAGAAGAATATTAACACAGTTTTAGCAGAAGATATATCTTTCAAGGGTATTCTAAAGTTTTCAACATCTCTTATGATAAAGGGAACTTTTGAGGGTGAGATTGATGCTACAGGACATCTAGTTGTAGGACCTAAAGCGGTAGTCAAAGCACAGATAAAAGCTGCGAACATAACAAACTACGGTGAAATCATAGGTAATGTTGAAGCAACAGACAAACTTGAGATGATAAGTGGTGCTAGACTGACAGGTGATATAAAAACACCAGACCTATACATAGAATCGGGATGCATCTTCAACGGAAACTGTTCAATGCCTTCAAAAACACCTACTACACCACCAACCCAAAAATAACAATCTACAAAACTTATCTCCAAAAAATATCAAGGATCATTCTAAAACCTATAACTGCGAAAATCACCAGTTGAAAAACTACAAGAGCTATCAGAAATGTTAATATGTTGTTTGTGTCTTTCTGATATTTTGAGTCTATCAATAATCTATCACTGGTATTCTTTTCAAACCTAAATACATACTCACCTTCATCAACTTCAAATCCTAGTCCTTTTACTACAGATTTACGATAGTTTTCGTCACTCTTAAGCTTCTTAATCTGCTCAGATTTTTCATTATTAAGTCTTTCCATCTTTAATACCTCTTCCCTAAGCTGAGATATCTCCTCCCCTTTTTGGATCGTATCCATCACTCCTCCTCTTGAGAAGATGAAAGAAGTAAGAAGTATCACAAATATGGTTGATAAAACGATTGTAAATATTATAGGTGCATTGTCTCTGTTCATATATGAATATTCGGCATTAAATTACTTAAGATACTCTTTTTCATTTGAAAATACTTCAGTTAATATTATACTCTTACTGCGAATATCTACCTTTCTAACATACCTACTAGAAAGAGGTATGATGTAATCTAAAAACTCTAGAAAATAATTCTTTCCATCAGTAAGAACTCGCTTTAAAGTGCCTATTTCTTTTCCATCACTCTCGTATATTGTGCTACCTTCAAGATCTGCTATATAAAACTGGTCTTCTCTCAACTTTGGTAGGTTTTGATAAGGAGTAAAAATAATTTTGCCCTTCAGGTGATCAACTAGTTGAGGGTTGAAATCTTCAACATAATAGACTACGTAATTAGAACCCACAAAATCAACTTTAAGTTTGATCCTCTTGTATCCAGTCATCGTCTTAAGATAATATTCACTTATTCTCAACATTTCTTCAATAGTATCCAAAAGTGGTTCAACCTTAACCTGATTTTCAAGCTTGAACCTACCTAAAATTCTACCAACCTCTACATACCTTTCTTCCATCGCTATAATTTTATAAGTTTAAGTAATTGCTAATTACAAGTTTGCCATACACAGAATTATCCTACTACCAATTAGTTTTTTAATTCACAAGAACTTCCTTGAATAGATATGGATTAGATTCTATTATTGTTTTCTAAATACTGAAAATATCAGAAAGAACAGTATTGATAGTATGATACTAATGACTATACTCGTTACAATCGGGAAGAAGAAGATGAAGTTATCTTTCTGTATGAATATATCTCCTGGAAGCCCTTTGAACTGGTTGAACTGAACTCTATCAAGAAGCGAGAGAATGATACCTATAACAAGAATAACAATTCCTGTTACAATTAGAACCTTCGCTATCTCTGTCATCTATGAGCGGGAAACGGGACTTGAACCCGCGACCTCTTCCTTGGCAAGGAAGCGCTCTACCAACTGAGCTATTCCCGCTAGTATATAAAATTATACAAAACCTTACCCTAATAATTCAAATTCACTAATTTGAGAATATCCTTCACTGTTTGTTCTGTTGTAACCTACTAAGCTGTATCTTGAGATCCATAAGCAGTTTCTTCTTGTAGAAGGTAACATCCTTTAAAAGTTTATCTAGGTCATTTACTACTATCTTACCATCAGCTGATATACTTATGTTCTTATCAGAATCTAATATTGACTTTATGTATTTCTTACCTTCATCAATGTTGTAGCCAAGAAACTTTATAAGGTCTTCAACGGAGAAGTTGAGTTTGTATGATTCTTTGGGTTTTATTGTGATTCTATTCTTCTCAATCTGTATCATTATAGCATCGTATATCCTAGCATTTGCTTCTTTGAGTGCTATGTTAGCGAGTTGTCTGTATATAGCCCATATTCTATCACTTAAGAGTTCTATTATTCTGGTTGCTATTTCTGGTCTGGTATGAACCATAGCCTCAAAATTCTCTCGCTTCACATACATAAGCTCGGTTTCACCTACTGCGGTAGCAGTAGCACTTCTAGGCTTATTCTCAAGTATTGACATCTCTCCAAATATATCACCCTCCTTGAGAACAGCAAGCAAAACTTCATTACCATTAACGAACTTTGTTATTCTAACATTACCTTTGAGTATTACATAGGCCTTGTCTCCATACTCATGCTCACAAAATACAACTTGATTATCATGATACCTCTCAATTGACTTTTGCGGGTCTATATCAGGTTCAGCCATCGCTATAATTGGGTCTATTGAAGCAAGCTTCATCTTAGCAACAGATACATAACCTCCATCAGGACAGTATTCTATATACTTTTTGTATGCGTATGCCGCTTGCTCTTGCATTTTTTTTGAGTAATAGAATTCTGCTATGTTAAATAACTGATAAGGGTCTTCTTCAGTATGTGATTTAAAAGTAAGCTTAGTAAGCGTTGTATCATACTCTCTAAGTTTTTGACTGAAAAATCTCAATATTTTCACTGCTATTGGAGCACTCTTTTGTATCAAGTCTCCAAACTGCGACCTGTGAATGCACAGTAGAGATGTATCTTCCAAAGACACAACGGTTTCCATATTACTCCTTTTACTCATGCACGATACAACACCGAAAAAATCCCCCTTATTCAGAGAAACACCATCCTTACTCCCTCTTATTATTGGGTCTATAGTCTCAAATACCTGAACTCTCCCACTTTGGATAATATAAAACTCTTCAGGAATTTTATCTCCTTCTATCATTATGTAACTTCCGGGCTTATATTTTGCTACCTTAAAAGTTATTGATTCACTCATACATTTAACTACGAAAGCAATTATAAATAATATATTCTTTACTAACAACTATACCAAGTCTTTGACGGTAGTCTAAAATTTTTATTGATGCTTAATAATGTGGATAAGAAGTTGATGGATAACCAAATGATTAGGAATGGTTTCTAAAATTTTTTGCAAAAAATCACTACTTGACAAGTATATTTATATAGAAGCGAAAAATATTCAAGGAGGTATGTATGTTGAGAGTAGCGACAATCTTGATTCTGAGTTTGTCTGTTGCAAGCCTGTTGCTGTCCTGCTCGCCATCTCCAGAGGGCAACCAGGCTGGTGGTTCAAGTCGAGGTCCAGGTGGAGGTCCAGGTGGAGGTCCAGGAACTCAACAAGAGGTGTTTGACAACCCAGTGTATGTCTCACCAAGCGGCGACGATGCCAACGACGGCTTGTCAAAGGATAGGCCTGTCAAAACTATTCAAGTAGCAATACAGAAGGCTGTAGCAACCAACAGACAGAACATCTTGATACAGTCAGGTGTGTATTCAGTCGGTAGTGGTTTGAACGACAGTGGTAGCGGTGTTGTGATATCCAACAACAACATAAGGCTGATAGGAGGATGGAATAGTGCTTTTAGTTCGGTTGTTGGATACAGTGAGTTGGATGGCGGAGGAAGTTTGACACACATCATA
>JANXAC010000010.1 GCA_025061835.1 Spirochaetota bacterium | reverse complement strand
ACTTCTGTTGTTTCTTTTAGTATTTCAAGGAGTTCTTGGAATACATAGTTTTTATCATACATTTCTTGAAAAGAGTAAAAGTTTTTGATAATCTTGTTTATCAATGATTTTTGGTCGTTATCCAAAGGTCCTAAGGCAAGCCTTATTATTATCTTTTTGTGAAACTTTCTAGTGAATACAAGTAGATCAGCATAGACTGTATTATCATCGTGAATAGTTGGGGACTTTGAAATCTCATTAGGAGTTATAACATCCTTGAGGATCTTCGTATTTTTGGATCTAAAACTAATTAGAAATCCTTTGTGAGTCTCTGAGTATATACCGAAATCTATATCGTTAGATAGTGTTTTAAGACATATACTTTTGAAATCAACAGAGTATATATCACTTTCGGCTAATAATATCTCTTCCAGTGTATTTATTAGGTTAAATATTCTATCTAGCATATGTATTTAGATACTCTTCAAGGTTTATCCTTTTTAACATTTCTAATTTCTTGCCATTTTTGCTCTCCCAGAATATTCCAAATGCTTTAGAACCAATGTAGTAAATCTTTTTGTCTTTATCAACTCCAAAATTATCTCTTACCCACTCAAACACACAATCAAAATGAAAAATGTTACTACCGACTATGATGTTTGAAGGATCATAGTATGTGTTTTGTCTGCATATTGGACAAACACCTGTTATTACAGTTTCATCACATTTAAAGGTTATATCGTGTAGGTGGGTGTTATTATTGATTATATGCTGTTTTTTGGCGTACCTGTGAAACATTTTGTTTTTAGATGGTTTTGGAGGTCTCATAATATCTTACCCCACCAATCAATAAAATAATCTCTATCCAATGTTTTTATAAGTTCTTCTAACTCTCTCTTGGTTAGTTTGTTTGTGTTGTAGATACTGTTTTCTGAAGCGACCTCTCTTGATATAACTTTCAGTTCATGAATGTCAGATATTTTGTAGTGTGTTCTAGTGTTTCTTAGAATGTCAAACACGATCTTCTCTCTCTGTTTTTTATCTAGTAATTTCCAAGTTTCATCTATCCTATTTCTGAATAGTTTTGGTGTTTCCAGTATCCTTCTCTCGTGAGGAGTTAGTCTTTCAGCACAATACCAGCATATACCACTGCTACTATCTAAAGGTTCAACTATCTCGCTTGTAAGGAATCTGTTATGGCATGACTGGCAATGAATGATATTCTTTGAAACTAATATGGTGTTATGGTCCCAAACTCTAAGTTGTTGAGACGATTCTATCTCTAAGAAGTCAAATGCTTCTGATGGTAGTATATCAAGTGTTACTAGTCTTTCATTAACGAAAAGCTCAATGTGTTCTTCACCATATGTTTTCCTGAATTTGTTATTCTTTATCAGAAATTCTGAAATAATTTTCCCATCCTTCTTCCAAGCCTCAAGTATAGGTGTAAAGAAGAAGAAATTCCACAGTTTTTGAAATGTTATGTTTGTATTGCTTACAAACCAGTTTACAAAGGGTAGGCTAATAAAGTCATCGTGGTTTCTTATCCTATCAAGGTTAAGTAGGACCTCTAAGTTTGTTTTACTTGATCTTATTTTGTATAATTCCAAACCTAGTTTTCTCATAACATGATTAATTATCAAATATAATGTTTAGTTTATCAAGAAAAAAATCTTGTCTTGAGAGGGTTATTATATTTCTATATGTTGTGGCAGTAAGATATGTGGTTTTCCTTAATTATTTTCTTGTCTGGGAATGTGGTTTTGCAGATTGAAGTTGCTATAGGGCAGCGATTGTAGAATGGACAACCTTTACTTTCTTCTTCTCGCTCAAGAGTTTTGAACTCTTCTACAATTTTCTGGTTAGGGACAGAAGATAAAAGAAACCTGGTGTATGGGTTTGTAGGATTTGAAAAGATACTCTCTGAGTTTCCGATTTCCATTATCCTACCTTTATACAGAACTAGAAGGTAGTCTGATATGAACCTTGTGGTTGAAATGTCGTGAGATATGTAGATATAGGTAAGTCCATACCTTGCCTTGATGTCAACAAGTAGGTTGAGTATCTGTGCTCTTATAGATACATCTAAAGAAGATACTGGTTCATCCAGAACTATGATAGATGGTTGTGATATGATACTTCTTGCGATGCTTACTCTCTGCTTTTCTCCTCCACTTAACTCGTGTGGATATTTGTAAAGTATGTCTTTACTCAATTTCACATCTTCAACAACTTTTGCTATTCTGTCCTCAGCCTCTTTGTTTGACAATTTTTCTCTGAAGAGTAGGGGTTCAGTTATTATGCTCTTTACGTTCATTCTGGGGTTAAGGGAACTCAGAGGGTTTTGGGAAACTGTGTGTATGATTTTAAGGTAATCTTTCTTAACTTGTTTATTGAATATTGATTTTCCATACCATAGGACATCTCCTTTTGTTGGCTTAATCGCACCTAGAACGATGTTTCCTATCGTTGTCTTACCTGAACCGCTTTCACCTACGATAGATAAAGTTGTATTTCTAATAACATCAAAAGTTATATCTTCAAGTGCTTTGACAGGTATATAATACGCAAGTCTATTTGGGTCTTTTACGAAAAAGTTTTGGGATACTGAATTAACTTGAATAATTTTATCCATCTTATTCAAGAACCTCTACATCTACAACAGTATCGTTCTCTTTGAGATTAACCGCTCTTATACCTCTCGCTGGTCGTCCCATAAGTGATATGTTGTTAGCAGGCATTCTTATTATCATACCTTTTGATGTTATTATAACAACATCATTATCTTCGGATACACTCAGTGTTCTGACTACTTTACCAGTTTTTTCACTTACACCAAAGTATATCATTCCTTTCCCACCTCTACCTTTGATAGAAAATTCTTTCATTTTAACTCTTTTGGCATATCCTTTTTCTGTGACTACTAGTATTTCTTTATCCTCACTATACTTTATAAGTCCAATAACATAGTCGTCGTTTCTTAATCTAATTCCTACAACGCCCCTAGCAGACCTACCCATAGGTCTTATGTTCTTTTCAGATGTTCTTAACGCAAGTCCGTTTGTTGTTGCTATTATAATATCATCATCACCTCTTGTGAATACAGCATCCTGCAAAACATCTCCACTCTCGGTAGAGAGTGCGATGATACCTGTTGACCTTATGTTCTTAAACTCATCAACATCAACTTTCTTTACCATGCCTTTTCTAGAGATTATAGTTATAAACCCTTTCGCTTCCTTGTCAAACACCACAAGCGACCTGATTGTCTCTTCATTACCTATATTAAGTAGTGTTCTTATGTTAGTACCCCTAGCAACCCTTGAAGTTTCAGGAATTTTATAAACATCCAATGAGTATGCCTTACCTTTGTCTGTGAATATAAGTAACTCTTCGTGTGTATTTGCTATCACAAGGTGTTCAATAGAATCCTCTTCCATCGTAGAAGTAGCGGAAACACCTCTACCACCAGCCCTTTGAGACCTATAAACAGAAAGTGGCATCCTCTTTATCATTCCAAGGTTTGTAAGTATTATTGTTACATCTTCTTTCTGAACTAGTTCTTTCTCTTCAACTTCTTCAATCTCGCCATACTCAATCGTTGTCCTCCTCTCGTCTCCATACTTTTCCGCAAGATATTTCAAATCATCTTTAATGATCTTGAAAACTCTATTTTCATTTGAAAGGATATCTTTTAGATCCTTAATTGTCCCAACAAGTGATTTATGCTCTTCTTTGAGATCCTTAACTTCAATTGAGGTAAGTTTTTGAAGTTTCATATCCAGTATTGCGTTTGCTTGAACCTCTGTTAGTTTAAACTCCTTCATCAGATTTGTTCTAGCGTTAGAAGGCGATTCTGATGATTTTATTATAGAAATTACTCTGTCAATATTGTTGAGTGCTATTAGAAGTCCCTCAACTATGTGTAGCCGTTCTTCTGCTTTGTTTAGGTCAAACTTTGTTCTTCTTATTATAACTTCTACTCTGTGATCAACATAATACTTTATTAGGTCTTTTAGTGACAGTATTTTAGGTTCATTATTCACTAGTGCTACCATGTTAATGCTAAATGTTTCTTGGAGTTGGGTGTGTTTGTATAATTTGTTTATTAAGATTTTGGGGTTGATGCCTCTTTTGAGTTCTATTACTATTCTTATTCCATCTCTGTCTGATTCATCTCTTATATCGGATATCTCATCAATTTCACCTTCTCTCACGAGGTCAGAGATTCTTTCAATGATTGCTGATTTTCTGACTTGGTATGGTATTTCTGTTATTACGATTGCGTCTTTACCGTTTTTGAGTTTTTCTAACTTCATTTTTGCTCTTATCACGATTTTACCATCTCCGGTTTCATAAGCCTTGAACATCTCTTCGTTGGCTATTACTACCGCACCTGTTGGAAAATCTGGTCCTTTGATAAACTTCATCAGGTCTCTCACGGAACAGTTTCTATGGTCTATGTAGTATGAGATAGCATCTGCGACTTCTTTGATGTTGTGAGTTGGTATATTGGTAGCCATACCTACTGCTATTCCCGTTGCACCGTTGAGTAAAAGGTTTGGTAGCATTGATGGTAGTACAGTTGGTTCTTCCAGTGAGTTGTCAAAGTTGGGTCTGAAATCAACGGTGTTTTTATCAATGTCTTTTAGCATCTCTTCTGCTATTTTTTCCAGTCTTGCTTCTGAATATCTCATTGCGGCGGGTGGGTCTCCATCAATAGAACCGAAATTCCCCTGTCCATCAATCAGAGGATAACGCATGTTGAAGTCTTGTGCCATTCTTACCAGTGCTTCATATACCGAAGCATCTCCGTGTGGATGGTACTTACCAAGTGTATCTCCAACGATTCTTGCGCACTTTTTGTAAGGAGTATTACTCCTTACTCCTAGTTCTTCCATAGTGTATAGTATTCTCCTCTGGACTGGCTTTAGCCCATCTCGCACATCTGGTAGAGCCCTGCTAACTATCACACTCATCGCATAAGTTAAGTAGGATTTTTTTACCTCTTCCTCCAAGACTGTTTCAATTATCCTCTCCATAATCCCTCCCATTAATTACTTTTAATATCAGAAGTCATAGAAACCTTCTACTACTCCTTGTTTGAAATAACACAATATTCACTCTTGAATATAGTATTAGTAATTATGAATGAATATCTGCTTTAGAAACACCTAAACAGCAAAGTCTAAAATTTACAAATAGAGTTAAGTTTCTTCTTTACCTCATGGTTTTCTGTTGGGACTGAGTAAGTATTCTTTTAACAAGTATCTAAGACCTGTTAGAAGGCGAGATTTTAAGATTGACTAACACTTTCTAAAAGGAGTGTGTAAGTAAAAAGTCTAGAGTCTTGTCTTATCACTTGATAGAAATTTGGACTTGTTGTGTAAGGTTTGTAAATTGTTTTGTATATTGTGCTGGTTTATTGTTTTTTGAGAATGTATTTAACTATTTTGTTGCTTATGAAGAACGTTACGGTTTGGGTGGATACAGTGTATCTTCCATTCATAAGCCATATATGATTCACATTTGTTGAGTCAACTGCGACTAGGTTAATGGTGTATGTAAAATTTGTATTGCTTATTGTTAAGTATAAATTGTTGTCTTTGAAATCAACCGACCATCTTGTATTGAGAGTATTTGTAGAAGTTCCAGAGATTGTAATTATGCTACCACTGTAGTTTGAGAGATTGTTTGATACAAACAGAAGATTGTTCTGGAATGAATATATAGTCATAGGTGATACATTTACAGTGCTATTAGAGTATTCTATCTTTTCGTGTATCCAATTACCGAATAAGTGTTCAATATCTTCGGTTATTTGAGGTAGATTATTGCAGCCAAGTATCATTAGAAGGGGTATGAGTAATATTGTATATCGTGTCATATACAAGGCAAAATACACAGAGTAAATTATAAACAATGCTTCATTCCTGTTTCTAAATTGTTTTGGTAGGATTTAAACATATAGAATATTCTTATGTATCACATACTAAAGTCAATTTGGGAGGCATTTCTAGGAATTTTAGGTGTTCTGTTTGAGAGAGTTTCAAAGTTTTTTATGAATATTTTTGGAATATCTTCGGAGATAGACCTTGTAACGAATGAGGTTAGGAAGGCTCTGTTTCTTCTTTCGCTGTCGTTTTTAGTGTTTTTTGTTTTCTCTGTGATTGTTATTGCAATCCTTCTTACTCCTTCCAAGACGGTGGTAGTTCCAGATGTTGTTGGGGATGATATAATTGGTGCTTTAGTAGAGATTGGTAATGCGGGATTAGTTCCTAATATGGAAGTTGTTATATCAGAGGATAAGCCTAGGGGTATTGTTGTAAGACAGATACCATCGCCTGGTAATATAGTTAGGGAGGGAAAGTCAATAAAAATATTCGTTAGTCTGGGTAGTGGTGAATTTGTTTTGCCTGACTTTACTGGTAAGCAGATTGAGGAACTAAGAAGTTTTCTTGCTTCCAAGGGTGTTTATATATCTTCTGTTGAATATGTCCAGTCAGAGATGGAGCAGGGAACAGTGATAAAGACTTATCCATCCTTCGGTTCAAAACTTAAGCCTGGTAGTCAAGTTGTTGTTTATGTAAGTAGTGGTCCTCAAGTAGGTTTTCCTATGCCTAATATGGTAGGTTTTTCTTATGACAAAGCGATGTTATTCCTTGACTCAAAGGGTGTTAGTTTTAAGGTAACTACAACTCAAACTACAGACCCTGCCAATGATGGAGTGGTTCTTGATCATCTGCCTCGTGAAGATGAGTTTGTGTCTCAGAATGTAGTTCCAGAATTGTTTATAGGTGTTTTTGGTGATGAGAATGTTGTTCAAAACACAAGGTTTGTACTTTACAAAGTAGGGCTTCGCTCCTTCTCAAAGGCTGATGTGAATACTTACTACATTAGAATTTCTATAACTGACTCCTCCGGTAATAGAAGAATTGATAAAACACTAAACAACCTATCAACTCTTGTCTTACCTCTCAAAGTTAGAGGTGTTGCAAAAATACAAGTATTCGTAAATGAAGAACTAGTTAGAGAAGATACGATATGAAGAGTGTAAAAATAGCACCTTCAATATTCGCAGCAGATTTTGTGAATCTTAAGAAGGTTATTGAGGATATTGAGCGACTTAAGGTTGATTACATACACTACGACATAATGGATTATCATTTCGTTCCAAACATAAGTTTTGGTCCGCTGATAACTGAGCAAATCGCAAAGGCTACGTCAATACCGGGTGATGTTCATCTTATGATAGAGTTATCTCCTAGTAAGGTAGAGAGATTTTTTATTGATAATGTTCAGATAATAACAGTTCATACGGAAGCGGGTGGATTTTCAAGGAATATACTCAATCTTATAAAGGAGAGTGGTAGGAAAGTAGGTATCTCAATAAAACCTGGGACGCATCCGGATGTGATAATACCTTATCTTGATTTAGTTGATTTAGTGCTTGTTATGACTGTTGAACCAGGCTTCTCAGGACAATCTCTTATTCCGGGAACAGAAGGGAAAGTTAAGAAGGTTAGAGAAATCCTGTCTCAAGTATCAAGGGATGTGGAGATTGAAGTTGATGGTGGGGTAAATATTGAGAATATGTGGCGTTTGATAGAGAGTGGTGCGAGTGTGTTAGTTATGGGTAGTTTCTTTTTTAGAGATGGTAATGCGGAGAGAGTAGTTAATACACTTAGGATGAATTATGGAAAAGATACTTAAGAAATTGTCGTTTTGATATTTGTGTTTGACACAAACTATAGTGGGGGTTGTCGTTTGCTGAAGTTTTTATGGGTCTTCTCAATTTTAAGAATTAAAGGAGTTGGTGGGTTTTGTTGGATTTGGTTTTGAATATTAGTAGTTAATTTATTATATTATTTAGTCATGATAAAAGTAGGAATAGTATCAAATAGTGTAGTTACTTCTAGGGTGATAGGTGTAATACTTATCTCAAAGGGATATTACGCGAACCATATATTCCCAAACGACTTTGATGGTGGTGATAGTTTTGATGTTTTTGTGATGGATTATGATGGTATTAAAAAATTCAGCGAATCTAGTTCTAATGTATTATTTGAGAACCTAGTCAATACCAAAAAGTATCTGATTTTGATAACGTCTGAAAAGGATATTTTAAGATTGAAAGAATTCCATCAAAAGGGAGTAAAGGGAATAGTTGATAGTTCTTTGAGGGTGGAAGACGTTGCCGAAAAAGTTTATGAAATATTGCAAACATTGCCAATTAGTGATAATGATAAAAGAAAGCATTATAGGGTTAGGGTAGAGTATGGAGTTATAAGAGTGGAGATTTTACCTAACAAGTTTATTGAAGGTAATATATACGATATCAGTGCTGGAGGTGTTAGTGCTAACTTTTCATCCGAAGTAGAAGCGAATATGTTCATAAATAACAAGGCTTACCCTTGTGAGGTTATATTTGGTAACATAGTTATAAGGTCCAAAGTTTTTCTGGTAAGAAGAGATAGGTTATTTTGTGGTTTCAGGTTCTTTGGCCTTGACAATAGACAATTGATAATGCTATCAGAGTTTATATACCATAGTATAATAGAGGAGACTTACGGTAGGAGTATTCTATCAAGGAAGTCATAGCATTACGATACTCTGGAACCACTTTCAATATCTTCATCGGTCGTTATTATGACAAGTTTTCCATTATTGTCTTTTGCCGCTAGTAGCATTCCATAAGAACTCTCCCCCATCAATGTGACTGGTTTAAGATTATTTACTATTATTATATTCTTTCCTATCACATCTTCTGGGTTATAGTGTTCTCCTATACCTGCTATTATCTGCTTTTCTGTTGAACCAATTTCAACTATAAGTTTTAAGAGTTTCTTTGATTTTGGTATTCTTGACGCTTCCTTGACTTTAGCAACTCTCAAGTCAAGTTTCTTGAAGTATTCTATGTCTATTATCTCATCTGTTGGTATCGTCTCTATGTTCTCTTTCTTGGCAGAGGCTTTAAGTTTTTCTATCTCAATTTCAATAACCTCATCTGGTATTTTTGTGAAAAGAGTTTCTATGTCTGGTGATATTCTAGTGTTTGTTCTGACGAATATTTTACCGATGTCATCCCAAGTTATTTGTTTTAATATTTCTTTATCGTATCCTAGCATCTTCATAATCTTTTCTGATGATGATGGCATGAAAGGATACATTGAGAGTCCGAGTGTGAAGATTATCTGAACAGCAATGAATAGTTTTGTGTTAAACTCATCAGTGTTAGGTTTTAGTGTCCATATTTTTGCTTCGTCAACATACTTGTTGCCAAGAAAGGCGATTTCTCTTAGATATTTTATTGCCTGTCTGAACTCAAACTTCTCAAGCAGCTCTCCAATGGTTTGAGGTATCTCTTCTAGATTTTTGAGGATTGTATTCTCAAGAGGTGAATATAGAGATGGGATTGGTGTTGGAATGATACCGTTGTTTTTTGAGTTCAAGAACTTCAAAACTCTGGATACTAGGTTTCCGAAGGCGTTTGCTAGCTCTTCATTTACCTTTTCCTGAAACTCTCTCCAGTAGAAGTTGGCATCCTTCGTTTCTGGCATATTTATGCAGAGATAATACCTTACGGCATCAGGGTTGAATTTTGAAACAATGTCATCAACCCATATAGCCCAGTTCCTTGAGGTTGAGATTTTCTCACCTTCTAGGTTCATAAATTCGTTAGCAGGTATGTTGTATGGTAATATCCAGTTGCCGTTCTGCGCCATAAGTGTTGCGGGCCATATTATAGCGTGGAATGGGATATTATCCTTTCCGATGAAGTGAATGAGTTTTGTTTCGGGGTCTAGCCAGTATTCTTTCCATTTGTCTGGTTGTCCTACCTTTTGAGCCCATTCTATCGTGGATGAAATGTAGCCTATTGGTGCTTCAAACCAAACATACATAACTTTACCTTCGGTCCCTTCAATAGGTAGAGGTATCCCCCAATTGAGGTCTCGTGATATAGGTCTGTCTTTCAGTCCTTCGTTTATCCAAGAAAGAGCGAAGTCTCTAACGTTCGGCTTCCAGTCAATTTTTGAATTTAAGTATTCTCTTAAATTCTCTTCAAACTTGTTTAGTGTAAAATACCAGTGTTTTGTTTTCTTTATTACAGGCTTGTTTCCACATATAGCACACTTTGGGTCTATAAGTTCGGTTGGGTCAAGCGTTGAACCACACTTTTCACACTGGTCACCTTTCGCATATTCATATCCGCATTTTGGACATTTACCTGTTACATATCTGTCAGGTAAAAACATCTTGTCATTATCGCAGTAGAATTGTTCTTGTTCTTTAACTACGGTATATCCATTGTTTAAAACATTCAAGAAAAACTCTTGTGAAATCTTGAAATGGACATCCCTGTGAGTTCCTGAAAAGTTGTCAAACTCAATGTATAGTTTTTTAAAACTCTCTTTGATTTGTTCGTGATATTTCTTTACGATTTCCTCGGGTGTTGTATTCTCCTGCATTGCTCTTATAGTGATTGGAACTCCGTGTTCATCGGTTCCGCATATGAAGATAACATCATCTTTCTTCATCTTTCTGTATCTGTAGTATATGTCTGCTGGTAGGTATGCTCCTGCAATGTGTCCTATGTGTATTGGTCCATTAGCGTAGGGTAGTGCGGATGTAATTAGATATTTTGCCATCTCTTCCTCCTAACTACCTAAATTATATAAAATCTAATCAAAGTCTTTCACTAACTTATATTCATAACCTAATCTACTAGGTGTGATTGTATTTCAAGAGCTAGAACTTAATGATAAGATACTAGAACCCTTAAGAATGGATTCTATGTTTCTACTCTTTTTGTTATTATCTTCCACTTGTCATCAAACTTTTTTAGTAGGTAAAGAACTCTCCTATTTGCGTTGTAAGTTTTAGGTCCTTCTCTAGTTTGATATTTGTTTTTAACTACCCATTCAACTGAAACTACTGCAAACTCTCCTTCGTAGTAGGTGTTAAGTATTTTGTAGGATTGTATATTCAGTATTTCTGTGTCTATGAGATTTTTTTCTGTTAAGTATGCTTCTATTATTTTTTCTACTCTTCTCTTCTCCGAAAACTCTGTCAATTCAAGGAGGTTTGAAAAGTTTTTGTTCATTAAGTATTGAATTGCGTTGGATACAACGTTGTCTGGTTTTGAAAAATTAACACTTGCAAGTGAGTTATTGGCGAATGATCCAAAAGGTAGTATAATTAAAGTTATTAGGATTATGAATATCATTCTTTTCTCCTCAATTTAAAGAATCGGTATAGTGGGTTTTTATTAAATCTTTAGGTATCGCTTAATTTCATCTAAGAATTGATAATATTCTTGGTGAGGAGTTATTGTAATGGATTTTGTGAAGAACTCAGGTGCTTTTGTTATCTTTCTGGTGCTTTTGTCTAGGAATACCAGATCTGAAAGTCCTATGCATATTAACTCTCGGTCGTTTTCAGTCTTCCTGTAAATTCTATAGCCTATGCTTAATTTGGTTTTTGACAGTTCAATCAATCCGGATTGAATTATTATCTCATCATCGTAGTATGCTGAACCAATGAACTTTGCGGAAGCATATACAACAGGTAGCAAAAACCCATTTTCTTCAATCTGCTTGTATGTAATACCAGATTTTCTAATTAGATCTGTCCTGCCAACTTCCATCCAGACAAAGTAGTTTGAATAATACACAATTCCCATCTGATCTGTTTCTGAGTATCTTACTCTGATGATTGTTTCGCATATCATAGTCTAATCTCCTTATAGTTAAAGTTTTAAAAACAGCATCGTTATGTCATCAACTACATGTCCTGTTTCAATTATGTTTTCTATTTCTTGTGATACTTTAAACATAAGTTCGTTTGGCATTATTTGTGGATTTATGTATTTTGAGACTATATTCATAAAGTTTTCAATTGAGAGTATTTCGCCGTCTTTGGTGGTTATTGAGAATAGTCCATCACTCAGTAGTATTATGTAATCGTTGTAGTTAAAGTCAATGTCAGAGGAATACGCATCTATCTTGCTTAATAATCCTAGTATCGGTGCGGTTGAGGATAGGAGAAAGAACTCGTTTAGTGTAGAACTCCAATATAAGCAGTCTATATGTCCACAACTTACATATTGAAATTTTCTCTTATTTTTGTCTATCAGAGTAATGAACAATGTTGAATACCTACCAGTTTCACTTATTAGGTTGTTGAAGTCTGAGTTTAGGTTTCTTATAACTGCTGTTAAGTTAGAGTATCCTTCTACTACTTCCTTAAGAATTAGAGCCTTTAGCATAGATACGATTATACCTGCTGATATACCGTGTCCGGATACATCTGCTATGTATGCTATGAATTTGCTCTCAGAGAGAGGTATGATGTCTATGAAGTCTCCACCAACTAATACTGCTGGTTTGAAATATTTGTCGAACTCGATCCCTTTGATATGCTTTTTGTTAGGTAGTAGTTTTTCAACAATTTCTCTACCTATTACTATCTCATCTACTACTGTTTTGTAGAGTGTTAGAAATTTTCTGTTTTCGTCTTCTATCTTTGACTTTAGGAAGATCCCGAAATTTCTTCTTGAATAGAATAATGTTATAATCATTAGTGATAGGAATATACCTTGTATTAGGTGTTTAACTTCTGTATTGTGTATTACGAACGGTAAGGTGAATTTTATTAAAAACAAAAGCAGTGGTATAGATACTAATGCTAGTGTATAGTTGTGTTTTAGATGCACATCGGATTTTAAGTACCTTTCTTCATTTCTAATAACTCCTGTAAGAGTATCAGCAAGTATGATTTTCATTGATAGAATTGTAGGTATATACGCAATTTGTGAGAGTGATATTATGTTAAAGATTTTTTGTTGGTGTGTTCCGAAAAGACTGAAGATGATTGATAGTATGATTGATAAGATAATCAGAATTTTTGGTAAGATGTATTTTTTACTGTAAGCGGATCCAATAAGTATTGATATTGATAGTGCAGATATAGTAATTAGGTTTTCATTTACTTCGTTGTGGAGTGGTTGATTTAAAAAAAAAGATATAAAGTTAGATGTTGATGATATAAAGATAGTTGTCAAAGATGTATTATATGCTATTCTGAATGACTTTCTTAAAGAGGTAAAAAAGTAATTTGTTAGTAAGGAGTGTATGAATATGAATAAGACACCCCCATATATTATAGATATGATTATAGTAGTTATCATTATTATTTTTTGCCGGGGACGGGACTTGAACCCGTACGCCCTCGCGGGCATGGGATCCTGAATCCCACGTGTCTACCAAATTCCACCACCCCGGCTAGGTTATTTGTCTGTCGTTTGGTTCTTTTCAATCGCCTCCTTAACTTTACCAAGAATGATATCCTTTAAGTTTTTAGAACTTTGGACTGCATTAATATTTGCTCTCTGGATTTCTTCCAAAACTTCCTTTCTGTATATTTTTAGTTCTGGTGGTGCGGAAATTCCAATCTTTACAGTGTCTCCCCTGATTGAAAGAATCTTTATCTCAATATTTTCTCCTATTATTATGCTCTGTTCCTCTTTTCTTGATAGAACTAGCATCGCCTTCCTCTCTAGACTTTTACATTTGAGGTTATGTCATAGTCAGTTGGGTAATCGTTTAGTCTTGAAACTGCTTGGACACCTTTGTTATTTTTAGTATTTACTATTATAGGACCTAGTAGGTTTGCGGTTATCGTGTGATTTTCAAGATTTACATTAAGTATTACAAATACCATCAAATCCTCTTCTTTTTCCATGTCAATGGATTTGAGGTCGTCTTCATAAACATCTAGTATGTAGTCGGGTTTAAAAACGTAGGGGTTTGCCACCAAGAAGCAGAGGTCAGGGTTTTGTATTGACTGCATCCAGTAGATGAAAGAATCTTTCTCAAACTCTATAAATACATATCGCTTATATTCTTCGAAAGCTATGATGCCTTTATCAAATGTTACTATGTGTTCTTCTTCTATCTCTATCTCTCCAAAGTGTTTTGAGAGTATCTTCATTCAAAAACCTCGTAGGAAGTATATACAAAACATACATAACTTTCAAAAACACTAACAAGGGGGTTCAAAAAAATGTATGCAGTGCTTGTAATACTTGTGATCCTGAAGTTGAGATGGAGAGAGCTAAAAAGAGGTGTGAGTATGATGATATGTTAAATGATAGTGAGACTAGGGGAATGTATGCCCTATTGAGTTTTCATACAAAAATCTTAATAAAGTAACTGTCTTTCAAGTAGTATGTATTCAAAGATTGACATTGAAGATAGCAAATTTGGGTTCTCTACTAAGTGAGTAGTTAGGATTCTAGGCTTTTTACTTACTCACTTCTGGTTAATGCAAAGATTTTATATCAAGCCAGATTTCACGTAATTACCAAGTAGAGTATTTACTCAATCGCCAAAAGACTGTAAAAAGAAACTGCTATTAGCTGTGAATCGTTACCATTTCAATCTGTATTTTAGTTAAGGCAAATTCATAAGAATTTTAAGTGAGTCTTGGTCTAATCTGTATGCTAGTGTTTAGTCTGTAGATTGATTTCTATAATCTCTAATGTGACTTAACTTTTATTTTCTCAATATACTTTTCTGCTGCTACTGCTGCTGTTGCTCCTTCTCCTGCTGCGGTTATAGCCTGTCTTAGGAACTTATCAACACAATCTCCTGCCGCGAATACACCGGGTATATTAGTGCTCATATCATAAAGGTTAACTTTTATGTAACCATTCTCATTCTTCTCAACTTCATCAAATATTGATGTATTTGGATACAAGCCAATGAATATGAATACTCCGTCAGTTTTCAGTATGCTTTCTTTGTTATCAACTACATTTCTAATTCTTACAGCCTCAACTTTTTCATCACCTAGGATCTCTTCAACTACGCTATTCCATACGAATTTGAACTTTGGATTGTTTAATACTCTTTCCTGAAGGACCTTTTCTGCTCTCAAGGTATCCCTTCTGTGTATGAGAGTTATACTATTAACGAACCTAGTTAAAAATAATCCCTCGTCAAGTGCGGAATTACCACCACCTACGACGACGATATCCTTACCTTTGAAGAAAGCACCATCGCAAGTAGCACAGAAAGAAACACCTCTTCCTAAAAACTTATCTTCACCTGGAACGCCTAACTTCTTGTAGTTTGCGCCTGTTGATATTATGACAGAATAGGATTTAAGTTTTTTACCATTTGATAGAGTAATCTCTTTAATTTCACCTTTAAGCGAAGCAGATATGACTTCATCAATAATAACCTTAAGCCCATGCTTCTTTGCTTGTTCTTCCATCCTAATAGAGAGTTCATAGCCGTTTATCTCTATTATCCCAGGATAATTTTCAACAAGGTCTGTTGTTGCTATCTGTCCTCCAGGACCTAATTTCTCAATAAGAACGGTATCAAGCCTAGCCCTTGCAGCATAGAGACCAGCGGAAAAGCCCGCAACTCCTCCACCTATTATTATAAGATCGTAAATTTTGTTATCATCTACAGATACCTTTGATACGGTAGGAATAGAACCAAACTTTACATCCATAAATCTACCCCCTGAAAAACATACTCCATAGGAGTATATTAAATATAACAATGTCCAAAAGGTATGTCAATTCTTCCTCTCAACTTCACTTCTTCTAACAATCCTTAAATCAACTAATTTACCTTCTACATATGCATTTGTGAATATACCTACTACAACATTACTCACTCTAAAACTATCAAGAACATTTAGACCTGAAACCTTCTTAAACTTAAGTATTTCTTTTGGTCTGTTTGGGCTAGTGCTTGATGTGTTTTTCAGACTTATGTTCGTAATCTGATTGTCGTAGAAAATTGGTATCTCTGGGATTGATGATAGGTTGTTGGTAGAGACTAGGAAGATAATTATGGGTATGTCATAGAGGTTGATTGCTTTGTTTGTGAGTGAGAGCGTATTAACTTGTTTATCATTTGTGAAGACTATTACATTTGCGACTAACGAAGAATCATTCAATAATCTGGATGTTGATATAATTCTCACATCTCCTTGTATGAAGTCAATCTCTTGAGAAACTAGGTTAGGAGATTTTGATAATGAATATTTTGATATTGTAGTTGATGTAATTTTTAACTTTGGAGGAGTATTTTTTGATGACTTTGTCAGTGTTTCTGAAAGAAGGTATTCAGGATATTCATCGTAATTGTATCTAATAGATGTTGTAATCTTGTGCTTGGAATTGATTATTATTTCGTATTCTAGAGACATCAGTAGTGCGTTTTCTGCAAAGGTATTAGTGTTATGGAAAAGCAATAAAATTACGAATAGTGTTACAGCGAAATTTTTTGATCTAGTTTTCATAATGATATTTTCGTTAAATAGACAAGGATGTTTAGCGTCTTACTGGAATTTCTCAAAGAATAAAGAAATTGTAGCGTAAGTATTCTTTTCTGTTGAGTATATTCGGAATATTGCTTCTATATCTCTTTGCTTGAGGTCATCAATGAAGAATTTTACAAAGAATAATCCTAATCCTGCTCCTAATTTATCTTCATCTTCATTTTCAACAAACCCGTCAACGATAGTAGTAATATCTGAACTTGCTTTATCTCTGAGTTTTTTTGCTTGATCTGAAGGAATTACAACATTATTGCTCACTTCAACTTTGAATATATCTTTTGAAAATTTCCAAGATATCTTAACCCACTTGTTGAACTTTTGGCATAGTTCTACGACTTCTTCACGATTCTTCAGTATTAAGTCCGTTTCGCTTACTGGTATATCAATCTTGTTATCTTTTATAACACTGATGAAATTTGCTTTTTCTGCGTTATCAACCAACTCCATTATGACATTAGTTATGTGAACTATATCTGATTTTCCTATGAAGTCTAGTATTTTGTTTGTTATATATTCTATTATTCTTCGTTGTTCGTGGGGACCGTAAAGTTTGAGTTCTATACCCTTGGTGTATAGAAGTAGCTTGTCAATCTCTAATAATGTTTTTAATGTCTTTTCAGTTATATTGACAAACATACTAGGAGTGTTACTAGGGTCATACCTGTCTCTATACTGGGGTGGAAGAGAGTGATTGAATTTTGTGAAACCTAACTTGTTTAAAACTATTATGAATAGATCATTGGGAGTGCATTTTTTTATATCCTCTAGTAGTGCTTCTGTCATATATTAGCGAATTCTAAATAAGAGAAACTTACTCATGTCAAATTAGGGTAGTGGTGGTAGGTAAGTGTAGAGTGATTACTGAATTTATTTTTTAATCTGCGAAGTTAATGATGTATACATCTTTTGAATTTGAAAAAGCTAGTTGTAAGTGGTTTAAAATATACGCTGGTTGATGGGTGTAGAGAATTGTATATTCTGTAAAATAGTCAGGAAGGAGATCCCTTCAAAGATTGTTTATGAGGATGAAGATACTCTTGCGTTTGATGATATAAATCCTCAAGCTCCAGTCCATACTCTTGTGATTCCAAAGAAACATATACCGAATTTGATGGAACTTGAAGATAGTAATCTATTGAGTAGTATATTTAGAACCATAAAGCAAGTTGTAAGGATCAAGAATCTAGAGAATGATGGTTTTCGTGTAGTTGTTAACTATCTACACAAAGGTGGACAAACCGTGTTTCATTTACATTTTCATATACTTGGTGGCAGACAGATGACCTGGCCACCGGGCTAGTCATTCAATTATAAGGGAGGTGATTAGATGGCTTTGGTTGTTGAAATAAGAGATGGAGATAATGTTGAGTTTGCTCTGAAAAAGTTTAAAAGGTTCGTTGAGATGGAAGGGATACTGTCAGAGTATAAAGCACACTTGAGGTATAAGAAACCGAGTGAGGAGAGAAAAGAAAAGCTTGCTGCTATGAAAAAGAAATTAAGAAGACTTCAAGGCACTAAAGATAAGAAAAAGTAATTGTCTTGCGGGATCGTCTAATTGGCAGGACGGCTGACTCTGGATCAGCTAGTGGGGGTTCGAGTCCTCCTCCCGCAGCACAAATGCCCCCATCGTCTAGCCTGGTCTAGGACATCACCCTCTCAAGGTGGAAACACGGGTTCAAATCCCGTTGGGGGCGAATGAGCTTAATAAAAGCTTTTGCAATTACTGTGATTTTACTCCTTCCTATCTACTCACAATCACAAGTTTCTAGCTCACTTCAGATTACAAATAGTCAAAGAACGAACGGTCAGGTAACAAACCAAAATGTTGTCAAGCAAGAGTTAAAGAAAGATGTTGAAATAAAAGCAAGAGTTGAATTCTTCAACAAAAAGTCTATAGATGGTAAAGTAGTTTTTAAAACTTCAAATGTGGTTATGAACCATGTTGACAAAAACGTGGAGATAACATTAGATACCCCATATACTAGCATAGAATATATCCATCCTGTGACTTGGTTTCCGGAGTTTTCAAAAATAGATAAGGATGGTAAGATAATGTATAACTTCTATCCAATAGAATATGTAGTGAAACTTAAGGATGGTAAGTATCTCAATGTTGTAGGGAGAGTGCCTAGTTTCGAAGTCATAGACTTTATTCATAAATACGGTAAATCAAAGATATACACCTATTATGTTGATTATCTAGTTGCCAATAAGAAAGGTGAGACAAAGTGGAAAAATATGGGCACTTACGAACTTAACAAGAACTTTAAAAAACCTCACCCTAACGTCGCGTATTACATATACTTTATTGACTAGAGTTTTATACTAACACTGTTACCTGTCTGGTCTACTTTCATCTTCTCGTATTCTGGGTATGTAATAGCAAGATCAGCGAGGTCGTTAAGGAATGATTCAACACCACCACCGTAGGTTACATCAAAAACTGCTAGGTCCCCAGAGACAGACTTTCTTTTGACTTCCTGAATACCAGGTAGAGTGTTTAGGAAGGTTGAAAAATCCTTAACTGCCTTAAGGTCCTTTAGCCCTATAACTCTAAGTTCAATCTTCTCTCCTTTCATTAGATATTTCTCAATCTTCGGTAGTAGGTCCTGTAGTGTTTTCTTCGCTATGTAAGTTAAGACTACTCTTCTTGCGTTTCTGTCGTCGCTTGCGTTATTTACAAGTTTCTGACCTGATTGAGAGTTTCCGAGTCCTCTCGCAGTTGATGAGTCGTAGGCTTTTATGTTTGCTATACCTTCTACTACCGTCCATCCCTTATACTTCTCGTGTGGTTCTGATTTCACAGTGATATCAACTTCCATATATACTGGTGCTTTTATCTCGTTAGCTAACATCTGTGCTAGTGTCATCGCTTGTCCTTTTTTCTCCTCATATACTGCCATAAACTTCTTGCTCATTTCAAGACTTCTTTTGTAATCAACATACTCAACATCCAATTCCGCAAGGTATGAGTTTATGGTATCAACAAGAAACTTTAGATCCTCATCTTTATCCATACTTCTGTATTCAGAAGCTGAGGGGAAAACAAGAACTGTTTTTCCTTTAAGTGGTGAGTCCTTTGAGAGTTGTAGTTTTATGTCCTCATCTTTTATGGATTGAGTTTGACCTCCTATGAAAAATCCTAAGATAACTAAACTCAAGCATAATAGTGCCTTGTGAATGTGTTTCATGAATACCTCCAACTACATAGTATAATAAAAATACAATCAAATGTTTTCAAACTGAAAATTTTAGCAAGATGAGCCCTTCATTGTTAAGAATGGCAGTTAGTAAATTCAACGAAAAAGCATTCTTTTAATTATGTTAACTTGTTTGTTTATAAAAATCACACATTCTTACTTTACACACTTATTTTACGAGGTGATAGGAGGTTCTTCCTCATTAATTCTTACCAGATTAGAATTGTATTTTAGGATAAGAAGATTGAATTTATTAGCCAAGAGATCCTAGAAATGGGAACAAATCAAGCAGATATCCTGATATTACACCTAGGGTATCAGTTATCAAAGCAATACCTACTAGTATAAGGATGATACCACTAGCAATCTCTACGAACTTAATTACATTCCTCAACTTTGCAATGAGACTTACTGCAGAGTTTATGAATATCGCTACTATGAAGAATGGTATTGCCAGACCTATTGAATAAACTCCGAGAAGTACTGCTCCGTAAGTTGTATTCCCTCCATAAAATGCTATTCCTATGATACTACCTAGAATAGGTCCTATACAAGGTGTCCATCCGAATGCAAATAAAAGCCCCATTACAAAGGCCGTAAGGAATCTTATCCTCTGTGTTGGAAAATTTCTTATCCTTGCTTCGTAGTCAAGGAATGGTATTCTGATAATTCCTAGGATGTGTAGTCCAAAGATAATGATGATTGCACCAGCGACTCTGCTAAAGATGTTTTTCGCGTCGGCTAAAACACCACCAAACTGTCCAGCTATTACACCAAAAACTATGAAAACAGTTGTAAATCCTATTATGAAGAAAAGTGTAGATAAGATTATTATTAGTCTATCTCTACTCGTTATCTGTCCTTCCTTTATACTACTGACGGATATTCCGGAAATCAGAGATATGTAGGGTAATATTAGTGGAAGAATACAAGGTGATACAAACGATAGTAGTCCAGCGATTAATGCTATTGGAATTCCTACTTCCATAACTTAAAATAATATACTATATACCCTATGATGTGTCAAGGAATGTTTCTGTGTTTGGAGAGTTTTGTTGTGGTGGGTATTTAATTAGAAAAATGTTGTTAATTCAGATTAAAATTGTATTCATACTTATGGTGGAGGTAGGTATGATACTGGATAAGATAAATGAGGATTACAAGAATGCTGTGAAAGAGAGGGATGAAGCAAAGAGAGAAACTCTGAATATGCTTAAGTCTGCGATAAAGTATAGAGAGATAGAGTTGAGGAGTAATAATAAGGAACTAAACGAAGAGGAAATAATTTCGGTAATACAGAAGGAGATCAAGAAGAGAAAGGAGGCTATTGAACTTTACGAGAAGGGTGGTAGAGAAGATTTAGCAGGTAAGGAGAGGAGAGAGGTTGAGATACTGGAGTCTTATTTACCGAAACAACTTACAGAGGATGAGATAAGAGAGATGTGTAAGGAGGTAATAGAGATGGTTGGTGCTTCCTCACCTTCTGATATTGGGAAGGTTATGAAAGAAATTATGCCGAAGGTAAAGGGTAGGACTGATGGAAGTGTTGTCAAAAGAATCGTTGAAGAGATGCTATCAAAGTAATTTTATGAAAGTTGTTATATTAGAGAAAACATTACCGGGTGACATTGAGACACCTGTTTCTCTTTATCTGAAGTTAAAGGACTTATCACTACACTCTTTTCTACTTGAAAGTGTGATAGGTAATGAAGTTGTAGGTAGGTATTCGTTTATTGGTATAAAACCATTTCTTATATTCAAAGCAAAGAAGAAGAGTGAGGTGAATGGTAGAAGTCTTGCGGAGTATTCAATAGAGGGTATTGAGCAGGTTATGGACACAACTGAAGACCCATTTGCGGTTTTACAATCTCTATCAAATGTTGAGATTCTGAAGGGGAGTGAGATACCTCTAGATGTGCCTTTTTATGGTGGGGCAGTTGGATATCTATCTTATGATACTATAAGATATATTGAGAGAATTCCTGATAAGAACCTAGATCCTTTTGACTTTCCAGAGTTTTACTTCGTTTTCCCTTCCATACTGATCTGTTTTGATAATGTTTCAAAATTCATAAAGGTCATCTCAATTGAGCCTGTGATATCCTATGAAACTGAAGCAGTTAGTGCTGGAAGTAGAAAAATAGAAGAGGTTATTGAGACTATAAAATCTCCCCTCAATCTATCTCAAGGTTACCGTGGTAGCGAACTATCTATTAGTTGGAAATCTAACTTTGATAGAGATGAGTTTATAAAGATAGTTGAGAAGTCAAAAAGATATATACACAATGGAGACATATTCCAAGTTGTATTATCACAAAGGTTGAACTTTAAGTTAGAGATTGATCCGTTTGAGGTTTATAGAAGACTTAGAATGATAAATCCGTCTCCTTATATGTATCACTTGAGTTTTGGTGATGTTGTGATTTCTGGGTCTTCTCCAGAGATGCTTGTTAAGGTGTGGGGTAGAGAAGTTGAAACAAGACCTATAGCAGGCACAAGACCAAGAGGTAAAACACCAGAAGAGGATAAGATACTTGAAAAAGAACTTCTATCTGACCAAAAAGAATTGGCAGAGCATATTATGCTAGTTGATCTTGGGAGGAATGACATAGGGAGAATTTCGGAGTATGGAAGTGTTAGAGTTGATGAGTATATGGTTATAGAGAGATACTCCCATGTTATGCATATAGTCTCAAGTGTTAAGGGTAAGGTAAATAAGGATAGGAAGCCGATAGATGTTATGAAGGCACTCTTCCCTGCGGGTACTGTAACTGGTGCTCCTAAGATAAGAGCAATGGAGATCATTGATGAATTTGAGAATGTAAGGAGAGGACCTTATGCTGGTGCTGTTATGTACCTAGGGTTTAACGGGAATATGGACTCTGCTATTATACTTAGGACAATGGTAGCAAAAGGTAATGATGCTTTTGTTCAAGCAGGTGCCGGTGTTGTTTATGATTCAGTTCCAGAAAGTGAGTATAATGAAACACTGAACAAAGCGAAGGCAGTCTTGAGAGCAGTAGAACTAGCAATTGGAGGGATGTAGATGCTATATGATGTATTCTTTCCATTGAGAGATTGGTTTTTTGGATTTAACTTGTTTAGATACATAACCTTTAGGACACTTATGGCTTCGCTTACCGCTTTTCTTATAGTTTTCATCATTATGCCAAAGTTTATTGAGGTTGTTTCAAGACTCCAGTTTAAACAGAATGAGAGAGAATTTGGACCTCAATCACATCTAAAGAAGCAGAATACTCCGACGATGGGTGGTTTTCTATTTATTTTGTCAAGTATTATATCTTCAATACTATGGGCTAGGATGAATAACATTTATATTCCTCTTATACTTTCTGTGATGTTTGCTTTTGGTTTCATAGGATTTATGGACGATTACCTCAAGAGAGTAAGAAGAAGTCATAGAGGTCTTTCAATTCTTCAAAAGTACTCTCTGCAACTTTTTTTCTCCTTTTTGTTTATTATCTCTCTATACTTATATCCTCCATTTAAACCTTATTTTGATAGTATATTTATACCATACACTAACAATGTTGTTTTGACTATACCGTTAGCTTTGGCGTTTGTTTTCTACATACTTGTTATAACTGGTTCATCAAATGCTGTCAATCTTACTGACGGTATAGATGGACTTGCTGCTGGACTTGCCGCGATTGCTTTTGCAGTTTTTGGGCTGTTTGCTTACCTTGCAGGTAATATAGTGATAGCAAATTACTTACTCATTCCTTATATAGACAAGGTTGGTGAGGTTGCGGTTGTTGCAGGTAGTATTGTTGGAGCACTTGGAGGTTTTCTTTGGTATAATGCTCATCCTGCGAAAATATTTATGGGGGATACAGGTGCGTTATCGCTTGGTGCAACATTAGGTGCTATATCAATAATCACTAAACAAGAACTATTACTTGTAATAGTTGGAATGGTATTTGTGATGGAAACTCTATCAACTGCCATACAAATTGTTTATTACAGACTTACAGGAGGTAAGAGAATATTCAGGATGGCACCGCTTCACCATCACTTTGAACTTGGTGGTTGGAGTGAGCCGCAGGTTCTTATAAGGTTCTGGATACTAGGTGTAATATTTGCAGTGATAGCTCTAGCAAGCCTCAAGATAAGATGAAGTTAATTTTATTGATAGTGCAGGGTGTTGTAGTATGAGTTTTATAGTAGTAGATAATATTGTAAAATCATACCTTGAGAGTAATGGTAACAGAGTTGTTGTATTTGATGGATTTTCTGTATCAATGGACAGGGGAAAATTTGTTTCAATAATAGGAGAAAGTGGTTCTGGTAAGACGACACTTCTTAACATAATAGGTGCGATAGATGGGGTAGATAGTGGAAGTGTAATTGTTGATGGTATTGACATAACGAAGTTGGATGAGGACGAACTTGCAGAGTTTAGGAACAAAAAAGTAGGATATGTGTTTCAGAACCATTTTCTTCTTAAAGGATTTTCTGTTATTGAGAATGTTGTGATACCTTCTATGGTGATGGGTAAGTTAGACAAAGAGAACATATTTAGAAAAGCGAAAGAACTACTGGACTTTCTAGGAATTGTAGATAAGGTCAATAGAGGTATTGATGAGATTTCTGGTGGAGAGAGGCAGAGAGTGAGTATAGCGAGAGCATTGATAAATGACCCTGAATTTGTGATAGCGGATGAACCTACTGGTAACCTTGACCCGAAGAACTCTGAAATTGTATTCTCTCTGTTCTATAAACTAGTCAAAGAACTTGGTAAGACTTGCATTATGGCTACTCATAATCTATCTCTTGCTGAAAGAACAGATAGCATCATAAGGTTGTCTTAAATATCAATGTAAGATAGTGTATCTTGGATGCCTGCTTCTTCAAATGCTTTTTTTCTAGCGTTACAGGATGGACACTCCATACAAGGTTTTACAATGTTTCCAAGTAGTCTGGGTGAATAGCAACTCCAAGTAAGTTCAAATGGCACTTCAAGTTCTTTGGCTATCAATATTATGTCTTTTTTCTTAAGGTCTATGAATGGTGTATGAACGACAACTCTTCTCCCTTCAAAAGCGAATTTTGACCCAGTTGTTAGAACTGTTTCAAGTGCGGAAGCCCACTCTGGGCGAGTATCAGGATAATTAGGAGAGTCGCTTGCATGTATTCCTAAAACTATGTTGTTTATATCTCTTATCTCTGCTACAATACCTGCTACTAATCCTAGCAGTGTATTTCTCATTGGAACATAAGTTGATATTATACCCTTTTCGGGATATTCCTTTTCTGCTATCTCTCTGCTACCAACGAGTGATGATGTAGAGAGAAGAAACTTTAGTCCAGATATGTCAATCTCAATTCTCTGGATTTCATACTCATCGCATAACTTTCTTGAGATAAATGTTTCTATACTGTGTTTCTGACCGTAGTTTATGTTTAGTGCAACTACATTATCAAACTTTTTCCTAGCCCAGAATAGAGCGGTAGTGCTATCAAGCCCACCAGAGTGTAGAACGATAGCTTCGTTACGCATATTCAGGATGCCTCCAGATACTAACGAAGCTTAATTCTGAAACTTACAAATACCAGATTCCAAACTAACTAAAAGTATATTGCCTTGTTCCGAAGATTTGGAATATGAGTTGTAGGGTATGTGGTAGTAGTGATATATCGTTCTTTGTTAGGTCTAACAGTTATTTGTTTGATGTGTATAGGTGTAGGAGTTGTGGAGTTGCGTTTAGGTTTCCTTTGCCTACAAAAGATGAGATTGTCAGTTATTATACAGAAAACTATTACTCTGGTAAGAGTGAATATTCTTACATAGATGAGCGTAAGGTAAGAGGTTCTAGATTAGTTTGGAGTAGAAGAATCAAGAAACTGATAGAGATATACACTATGGAGAACTCAAGAGAACCTAAAACTATACTTGATGTAGGTTGTTCTTTTGGTGGTTTGCTTGAGGAGGCTAAGAGGTTTGGTCTTCAGCCTTATGGTATTGAAATATCAGAGTATTCGGCTAATTACGCAAGAAGCAGAGGGATTGAAGTTTTCGTTGGAGATGTATCGGATGTAGATATAGGTAGTAATAGGTTTGATATAATAACTTTGATTGAAGTTGTTGAGCATCTTCAAGACCCAGTGAGTGTAATGAGGAAAATTTATAATGCTAACACAAACGGTGGGATACTCCTTGTCCAAACTGCTAATATTGATGGACTTCAGAGTAGGTTTTGGGGAGGTAATTATCACTACTATTTACCTGGGCATTTACATTACTTTTCAAACACTACCTTAAGGAACTTGCTTACTAAAGTAGGGTACAGTAAGATATATGAGTTTTACCCAGTGGAGTTTGGAGTATTGCCTAAAGTTGTGAAGGTATTTCTAAACACATCTGGATTTCAGAGGTATATAAAGGTTTTGAAGACATCGTTGTATCATTTGTTTGGTAAGATTAGGATAGGTGATTTCACGGTTATGAGTTCAATGGTGATGATTGCGTTTAAGTGATAGTTGATTTTCTTTCTTGATATATAACTCTTTTGGTAATCTCTTCAGTCCATCGGTTATAATTAGTCGCACTATGAAGAGTGAGTGGATTAGAACTGACTACTGCGGCGAGATAACCGAAAAGTATGTTAATAAGGAAGTTGTTGTAAATGGTTGGGTTAAGACTGTGAGGGACCACGGAGGGCTTACCTTCGTTGATTTGAGGGATATAAGAGGTGTTGTTCAAGTTGTCTTTAATCCTGAAGTTGATAAAAAACTTCACGAGAGAGCAAGGGAACTACGGGATGAGTTTGTTTTAGCAGTCAAAGGAATTGTTAGAAAGAGACCAGAGGAGAGTATAAACCCTAATATTAAAACAGGAACTGTTGAGATTTGGGCTAGTGATTTTGAAATCTTAAACACTTCAGAAACACCACCTATACCTTTTGATGAACCTCAAATTGTGTCTGAAGAAAAGAGGCTAAAGTATAGGTATTTAGACTTAAGGTCGGAGATGATGAAGGAAAATATCATTAAGCGACACTTGATAACCCAAACTGCAAGAAACTATCTAAACTCAAAGAACTTTCTGGAGATAGAGACACCAATGCTTATAAGATCAACTCCTGAAGGAGCGAGGGACTTCGTTGTTCCAAGTAGGTTAAACCGAGGTAAGTTTTATGCTTTACCACAGTCTCCACAGATATTCAAGCAGATACTTATGGTTGCAGGATTTGATAGGTATTATCAGATTGCAAGATGCTTTAGAGACGAGGATTTGAGAGCAGATAGACAGCCAGAATTCACACAGATTGACCTTGAAATGTCTTTCGTTGATATGAACACTGTTATGGATACAGTTGAGGGAATGATTAAAGAAATACTGTTTAGAGTTTATGGAATTGAGTTTAAAGACAAGTTCCCTGTGCTATCCTATGAAGAAGCTATGAATAGGTTTGGGTCTGATAAACCTGACTTGAGATTTGGTATGGAGATTGTGGATATAACGGATATTGCGAAGAACACTGAATTTAAGGTTTTTAGAGATGCTGTTGAGAATGGTGGTGTGATAAAATGTATAGTAGTTGAGAGAGGTGATGAAGTATCAAGAAGTGAGGTTGACTTTCTTAGGGAGTGGGTTACGGAGTTTGGTGCGAAGGGAGTTGCCTGGTTCAGAGTTAAAAATGGGGACCTTGACTCAAACCTTACAAAATTCTTCTCTGAAGAAGTAAGAAAACAAATCATATCAAAAACCTCTGCGAAGGAAGGTTCATTACTTCTTATCGTAGCAGACAAGTGGGATATCTCAACTAGAACTTTGGGACAAATAAGACTCAGAATGGCTAATAAGCTGAACTTGATAAAAGATGAATTCAAGTTCTGCTGGGTTATTAATTTCCCTCTATTTGAATGGAACGATGAGGAGAGTAGGTTAGACCCGCTACACCATCCTTTCACCGCTCCGGTTTATGAAGATATACCTTTGCTTGATACTGATCCACTTAAGGTAAGAGCTCAAAGTTATGATATAATCCTAAATGGAACAGAGATAGGTGGTGGTAGTATAAGAATATATAACCAAGATTTACAGAGAAAGATATTCAAACTAATAGGTCTTTCAGAAGAGGAAGCAAGTGAGAAGTTTGGTTTTCTACTTGAAGCGTTTAAGTACGGTGCTCCACCTCACGGTGGGCTTGCAATAGGACTTGATAGGTTAGTTGCGATACTACAACGGATGGATAGCATAAGGGATGTTATAGCTTTTCCAAAAACACAAAAGGCATTCTGTCCGTTAAGTAATGCTCCTTCAGAGATTGAAAAGAGACAACTCAAAGAGTTGGGAATAAAAATTGAAGAAGAATAACTCTGGAAAATTTTAACAGACTTAATGTTTTTTAGATTTTTAAAGTTTTCGTAGTTTAATAACATAGGATACTTTTAATCTGTTAGTAAATAAATTCCATAATTAAATTCTCATTGCTAATTTGAGATGATGAGATAGTATCCTACAGAATTTGAAAATCTTGTGAGGTAGTTTTATGGTTGTGAGAGGTAAGGTTTGGAAGTATGGAGATAATATTGATACTGATAAGATAATACCCGCAAGGTATCTCAATACAACAGATCCGAAGGAACTTGCAAAACACTGTCTTGAGGATGAAGACCCAACGTTCGTATCAAAAGTTCAGCCTGGCGATATTATAGTTGCTGGTAAGAACTTTGGTTCTGGGTCGTCAAGAGAACATGCTGTTATATCCATAAAAGCAGTAGGTGTGAGTGCAGTAGTAGCGAAGTCTTTTGCTGGAATATTCTTTAGGAATTCAATAAACAGAGCACTACCTATCATAGAAGCACCTGAAGCAGTTGATAGCACGGATACTGGCGATGTTTTGGAAATAGACCTTGAAGGTGGAGTCGTTAGAAACTTAACGAAGAATAAGGAGTTTAGGATAAAACCATTCCCTCAGTTTCTATTTGAAATATTCAACCATGGTGGAATAATGAATTATGCTAAAGCAAGGATAGAGCAGAAGAAACAGGAAAAGAGGGGCGGTTAGCTCAGGGGTTAGAGCGCTTGCCTTACAAGCAAGAGGTCAGAGGTTCGAATCCTCTACCGCCCAGATTCGCGAAAACAAGTTATGTTCCATATTTTTAGGGCTATAGGATCTTAAGATTAATGTTAGTAGGCTAGTTGAAAGATTTTTTGATAGTTGGTTATATTATTGCTATGAACAATAATGCTATCACAAACATTACAAATCAGATTACCAACCAGCTTACAAATACGACTCTACCACTTCCTGTTGTAGGAGTTGGAACACCGGGACTTGAATACTGGATTTGGGCGTCAATAGGTACTCTGCTTTTCGTCCTGGAACTCTTTGTGCCGGGGGCTATATTCTTTTGGCTTGGTCTTTCTGCGATGTTTGTTTCAGTCCTTACGCTTCTATTTCTCAAAACACTTGAGATGCAAATAATTGCGTGGTTAGGTCTTTCTGTGATTATGATAGTGTCTTATTTCGCTTACAGAAAGAAAAGTGCTTCTGGAAAAGTTCAAAGCCAAGATCCTATATTCAAGTATGTAGGTATGAAAGGTGATGTTATTCAAACTATCACTCAAACCAAAATAGGTAAGGTAAGGTTGGATATGCCGATAAATGGCATACTTGATTGGAATGCTATTTCAGAAGATCCTAATATTACGATTGAAGTAGGGGAAAGAGTTGAGGTTGTTGGAATTGACGGAATAAAACTTATAGTAAGAAAGGTTCAATCATGATTAGAAATCATCTTACGAAAGTCCAGTATCTCATCAAGTTTTTGAGGCTCTATTAACTCACTTTCAATCACGACTTCTCTTATACTTTTGTTCTGTTCGACCGCTTTTTTGTATAACTCTGCCGATTTTTCGTATCCTAGTATAGGTGAAAGGAGAGTGATTACCATATTGTTGGACTCTATCATTTTCTGAACTCTCTCTCTGTTTATCTTTATCCCGTCAATAACCTTCTTTGCAAGAAGGTAAGATGCGTTTGAGAGTAATTTGATTGACTCAACGAGGGTAAAACCTATTATTGGTAGCATTGTGTTGAGTTCAAACTCACCGAGAGAAGAAGAGATAGTGATGGTAGTATCATTACCTATAACTCTAGCACACACCATTCTAACTGCTTCTGGAATGACAGGATTTACTTTGCCAGGCATTATAGAGGATCCGGGCTGTAGTGTAGGAATAGTGATCTCTCCTATTCCTGCATTCGGACCGCTATTCATAAGTCTTATATCGTTTGCTATCTTCATAAGGCTACTAGCGATTGTTTTGAGATGACCTGAAACCTCGCTTGCTATGTCCATACTGGCGATTCCTTCAAACTTGTTTTTTGCAACCATAAACTGGATACCTGTTTTTTCAGATATTACTTTTACAACAAGTTCAGAAAACTTTGGATGAGTGTTTATACCTGTTCCAACTGCAGTTCCACCTATCGGAAGTTCAAGTAGCCGGGGATAGGATGATTTTAGCCTTTCAATACCATTTTCTATCTGTCTCTCCCATCCTGAAAATTCCTGTCCAAAAGATATTGGCACTGCATCCATCAGATGCGTTCTACCAGTCTTAACAACATTCCTAAACTGTTTTGACTTGTTTGATATTGACTCTCTTAAGACCTCAAGTTTTGGTATAAGTTCTGTATCAAGAAGAACAGATGCTGCTATCCTTATCGCAGAAGGTATTACATCATTGGAAGACTGACCTTTATTGACATGGTCGTTTGGATGTATTGGATGTATTGTGTTTTTTACTCCTGTGAGAAGTTCATTCGCTCTTGTTGATATAACTTCATTGACATTCATATTTGTAGAAGTTCCACTACCAGTTTGAAAGATATCAACAGGAAAGTTCTTATCGTCTTCAGAATATATTATCTCTTCTGAAGCAATCTTTATATATTCCGAAAAATTTGAATCAAGCAAGCCTAACTCTCTATTTGTCTCCGCTGAAGCATACTTGATAATAGCTATTGCTTTGATTATCTCAATCGGCATTTTGTAGTGACTTATTCTGAAGTTTTCAATTGCTCTTTGAGTTTGAGCCCCCCAGTAAGCATCTTTCGGTACTTTAATCTCACCTATTGTATCCTTTTCAATTCTAAATTCACTATTCTCTCTCATATACAATGAGTATAAATAAGACTTATTTTCAGTGTAAATCAATCAAAATTCAAAAGGATCGCTTTATCTAACATGTTTGACTGAACGATTAAACACATATGGCTAAGCATTTTCAATCACGGATTTTACGAACGTTTTGAATATAGGGTTAGGAGAGAAGATAGATGATTGAAACTCGGGATGGAATTGAACGCCTACCATAAATGCGTTTGATTTATTCTCTATTATCTCTACCAGTCCCTTTTCGCTAAAACCTGAAAACTCAATATCGTTATCTTCAAACGAAGGTATATACTCGGGGTTGAACTCATACCTGTGTCTATGTCTTTCATATGCTTCTTGTTGTCCATAACTCTGGTAAGCGATTGTGTTCGGTTTGATAATAACTTTTTGTGCTCCTAGTCTCATTGTTCCACCTTTCATAACTACTCTTTTCTGTTCATCAAGCATTGATATGACAGGGTGTGATGTCTTACTATCAAACTCCATACTATTTGCTTCAGTAAGTCCTAATACATTCCTAGCAAACTCAATTGACATGATCTGCATTCCGAGACATATTCCGAGAAAGGGAATGTTGTTTTCCCTAGCATACTTTACTGATAGTATTTTACCTTCTATTCCTCTTTTACCAAAACCTCCTGGAACTAGTATCCCATCAGCCTTTGACAGGATACTATACAATTCATCTTCCGATACCTTGTCTGACTCAATATTAAGTGTTTTTACCTTTACTTTATTATCTATTCCTGCGTGAAATAATGCTTCGTATATGCTTTTGTAAGAATCTCTCAAACTAACATATTTGCCGACTATTGCAATTGTAACCTCTTCATCTATTGATTTGAATATGTCTATTTTCTTTTGTAGTGATGAAAGTTCAGGATGAGTATAAGGGATAGAGAGGTAATCGCATATTGTTTTGTCTAACTCTTGTTCCATGTATGATAGCGGAACCTCGTATATCGTTGAAACATTAAGAGATTTGATAACGGCCTTCTCCTCAACATTGGAAAACAATGCTATTTTTTTGATCTCATTCTTTGAGAAATCCTTATCTGCTCTGCATATAAGTATGTCAGGTTGTATTCCAAGTTCCCGTAGTTTTGCTACTGAGTGCTGCGTAGGTTTTGTTTTTATCTCGTCTGAAGAATGTAAGTATGGTAGTAGAGTAACATGTATGAAAAGACAATTACGCCTTCCAACATCAATAATAAACTGTCTTATCGCCTCAATAAAAGGTATACTCTCTATGTCTCCGACAGTTCCTCCAACTTCAACGAGTAATATATCTACCTTGCCACCTTCAACGTCTTCTGCCGTCCTTATCAGTTCTTTTATTTCGTTGGTAACATGGGGTATTACTTGGACCGTTTGACCAAGGTAATCTCCCCTTCTTTCTTTTTCTATCACATTCTGATATACTTTTCCTGCGGTTATTGAACTTGTTTTATACATTCTCTGGTTGAGAAATCGTTCGTAAGTTCCTAAATCAAGATCAGTTTCACCGCCATCAAATGTTACATAGACCTCTCCGTGCTGGTAAGGACTCATTGTTCCTGCATCTACATTGAGGTATGGGTCTACCTTGACAATATTTACTTTGTATCCCATACTCTTGAGTAGAAGACCTACCGATGCAGTGCTTACTCCCTTACCAAGAGACGAGCAAACACCTCCTGTCACGAAAATATATTTCGTTCGGTCTAACTTCATAAAAAAATCCTAAATAAAAATACCGATCCTTATCAATTTTACCTCAGAATGACAATAAACTCTGATCCCCACTAGATAAGTAGGCAAGACTCTAGACTTTTTTCATACTCAACTTCTCTAGTTCTAGATGGTGTTGATAATTACGAAATTTTAATTCATATCAACAACAAAATTCTAGTCACTGTCGTTTAAGAGAGACAGATAAAAATTTGATTTCTTCATTGATAGTTGGTATTATTTGATTGTGAGGAATGCTAAGTGTATAGCCTTCTTTGTAGTTGAAGATAAACTAAACATACCTGAAAACAAATTGGAAGACAGATTAAGTGAGATAAGAAGTCTCATCAATACACTTGGTTGGAAGGCCTACGAAGTAGCAAGTATAAAAGTTAAGCGACTGGATCCTGCGTTCTACATAACTAGAGGAAAGGTTGAGTATATTAAACTATTACCATACCTTTCAGAGGTTGATTACATTATCTTTTACAATGATCTGTCACCTGTTCATATAAGAAATCTTGAGAACGAACTAGGAAGGAAAGTTTTAACGAAAGTTGATCTAGTGCTTATGATATTTAAAGAGCATGCTGTGAGTATGGAGGCTAAACTACAGGTTGAACTTGCATCGCTTATGGTTGAACTACCTAGGTTGTATGGTATAGGTAAAGGTATGGAACAGATCAAGGGAGGTATTGGATTGAGAGGACCTGGTGAAAGAAGAACAGAGGTTATGAAGAGGCACATAAAAGAGAAGATAAGAGTACTCAAGTCAAGAATAGAGGAGATAAAAAAACATAGGCGTAACCAACTCAAATTGCGAAGAGGTATATTCAATATTTCAATAGTTGGCTATACGAATAGTGGTAAATCAACACTTATGAACTACCTTACTAAGGCAGGTGTTTTGGAGGAGGATAAACTTTTTTCAACACTGGACACGAAAACTAAAAAACTATACATAGATGGTTTTATTATGACGATAACTGATACTGTAGGGTTTATTGAAGATGTTCCTCCGCAACTTGTTGAGGCATTTTACTCAACGCTAGAAGTTGTCAAGGTCTCGGATTTACTTTTACATGTCGTTGATATTAATTCCGATTTCATTGATGATAAGATAGCATCTGTGAATAATATTTTAAAGACTATATTCAAAACAGATGGAACTGAAGTTCCAGAATCACTCTATGTTTTTAACAAGATTGACTTGCTAAAGGATGTAGGTGTTATCAGAGAACTGGAAGAGAAGTATCCAAATTCAGTGTTTATATCTGCAAAGGAAGGAATAAATATTAGGGGATTAAGAAGAAGGTTGGTTGAGATTGTTGGAAGTATCAGCAAATGTAGAGTTTGATAGTATTATTCTCATACCATTTGATATGATGCTTTGGACAGTATAGTCTCTCTCAAAGAATATAATTGGATCAACATATACATTATTCACTGATATTCCGAAGTGTAAGTGAGGACCTACAGACCTACCAGTGGAACCTACTAAACCTATGACTGTATTAGTATCCACGAATTGACCTTTTCTGACATTTATCTTACTCAAGTGCATATACACTGAAGCTACACCGTAGCCGTGATCAACGACAACATAATTACCTGCTTTTCTATCGTATGAAGTGATAGCAACAACACCATCTGATGTGGAATAGACTTTTGCTCCTCGTTCTCTCAGTATGTCTATCCCTAAGTGTATTCTGCCGTAGAGTGTTCCACCTCTTGACCTATTCACTCCATACCCATCTCCTATTTCGCCAGGTATAGGAACTACAAATAGGCTTATTCTACCGGTGTAATTGGTGTTTAATCTAAATCTGTTTGTTTTGAAGTTCAAATCATTATAGATATTAAAATCTTTTATATCTTTTGGTTTTCTTTTAGCGTAGGATAGAACATCGTAAGAAACATTAAAGTTTATCAATTCATACCAGATATTATTGCTGATAGTATTACTTAAGGTAAGAACAATATTAAAGTTGGTTGCAATTGTATGAGGTATTCCTATGATGGAATAAACAATGTTGTTATCTACTCTGTAGATGTTATAGTTGAAACTATCTTCCAGAGATACAGATACAACTTTGTTCTCTTCTGTTTCTCGGACTACTAAGCCTATAGTTTCGCCCTTCCTAGCCAGATGGTTTGTAGGATAAAGAAAGATCTCAATTCCATAAATATTGTAAAGAAATAACCAAAAAATTATAACTAAAACCTTCTTCATACCCCAATCACAAAAATAGGTTAGTTTAAAATTATAAAATCTGTTCCTTGTAATTTCAAATTCCCTAATTTTTGAAACCAAATTTTCTGTCAGATTATCTAACTTACTCCAACCAAGAGATAGTTTAAGACATAATAGGGGTTCCTATTCTCCTTTGGAATTCTAGGTAATCCTCCTCTATGATTTTTTTTACTTCTTTAGGAGTCAGTGCTTCTTTTACTTTTTGTAGCAAATTGATTAGTTCCATTGAATGTGTATTTACTATTATGTTTTTAACGAAAGGAGCAGACTCCTGTGGCATACTAAATGTTGATAAGCCCATACCGAGTAGCAGTCTAGTGTATTTTGGGTCTCCTGCTATCTCACCACATACGGAAACAAACTTTCCCATCTTATTTGCAAGATGAATACAGTGATGAACGAGTTTCAAAACTGATGGGTTTAGCGGTTCGTAGTATTCTGCTATAGTTTCGTTATTTCTATCCACTCCTAGCATGTATTGTGTAAGATCGTTGGTTCCTATGCTTATGAAATCACTTTCTTTAAGAAATTCCTTTATCATGACTGCAACGGAAGGTATCTCAACCATTATACCTATTGGCACATCGCCGTTTACCTTGTTATTTTCATTGTGTAATTGTTCCAAAGCGACAGTAAAGTAGTGTCTTATCTTCCTAACTTCTTCAAGTGATGAGACCATTGGAACGAGTATCTTAAGGTTTTTATATACGTTGCTTTTTATGATTGCCCTAATTTGTTTTAATAATTCCTCTTTGCGGCTAAACAGAATCCTTATTGACCTCCAGCCAAGAGCAGGTTTTGATTCACTAAGGTTTTTCTCAAAAACTTTATCACCACCTATATCTAGAAGTCTTATTATGACAGGTTTTCCTGCGAACTTTTCGGCGACGGATGTGTATATCTCTACTTGCTCATCTTCAGACAGAAACCTACCTTTATTCAAAACAATAAATTCTGTTCTAAAAAGTCCAACTCCATCGTAGTATCTAGTGTTTTCATCACTTACCTCGTAGGGTTCAGATATGTTTAACATAATATAACACTTCTTGTTGTCTATTGTTTTTGTTGGTTTATCAAGGATGTCAAGCAATTGCTCTCTGTATGTTTCAAACTTTATCTTTTCAATTCTAAAGTGAGACAATGTCTTACTATCAGGATTTACTATAATTCTGCCTTCATTAGCGTTGATGAGTATTATATCATCTTCCCTAGTGTTTTTCATCAGATCCTTGACTGCAAAGATAGCAGGTATTCCGTGTTGATGTGCTATTACCGAAGCGTGTGAAGCACTACCTCCTTTTTCTAGCACTATACCTTTTATATTCTTGGTTTGTAGTATTTCAAGAAGTTGAGTAGGGTCTATTTCAACGCCCACGAGGATGTGATCCTCTATCTTCTCTTCATCTTCTAATTCTGTCTTTCTATTAGTTTTAAGTCCAGATTTTACCTCCTCAACATTCTTTATTAGTCTGTAGAACACTGATATTATGTCTTGCATCTTCTCTTGGGGAAAGTTAGGTAATGTCTTAAACTGATTTTCTATGATGTCCATAGTCTTGAATATGGCAGATTTGGCGCTTATCTTTTCATTCGCAATAGAATTAACAATTCTGGTAATTATTGTATTGTCCTTAATTATATTCAGAAAAAATACCTTCAACTCTCTAACAGAACCTTTGGAACTTGAATATATCTTCTCTATGTCTTCTTCAGTTTTCTCAACTGCAGATAGAAATATCTGTGTCTCTTTTTTGATCTCTTCAGGATGTATTTTCTCAATCTGAAACCCTATGCTGACTGGTTCTATTAGGTAAGCCCTACCTATACTTATTCCTTTTGATATTGAAACACCCTTCAATTCTACCATCAAGATAATGATAAAGTATGTGCTAACAATTTTTCTACACTTCGTTGTTTTTAAGTATGAGCCGATTAAAAGATTGCTACATATTTGAGGAATAATTTTTGAAAAAATACTTTGCTTTTCTTGATACTTTGTTAGGAATGTATGAAAAGAGTAGGTTTTATAGGTTTCGGTAATATGGGTAGTGCTTTGGCGAGGGGTATTGTCTCAAAAGGTATTACTTCCAAAGAAAATATATGTGTGTATGATAAACTATCTTCAAAGTTAGATGAAGCTAGGAGTTTAGGGTTTATCGTAAAGGATAGAGAGATAGATGTTTTTAACTCGTCTGATATAGTGTTTTTGGCAGTTAAGCCGAAAGATTTAGAGTCTTCGCTTGAAGGTGTATCTAATGCCATAAGGGACTCTCATGAAACATATAGAAGGAGTTTGAAAGACAAGGTTTTGGTATCTATTCTTGCCGGTGTTAGGATTGAGAAGATAGTTAAGGTTCTTGGTTTTGAAATGCCGATTGTTAGAGTTATGCCTAATACTCCTGCTTTGGTAGGGGAGGGGGCTTACGGAATTTTCTTTCCAGAAGGAGTTTCAGAAGAGTATAGAAAAATTGTAGTCTCCATTTTTGATTCGCTTGGTAGGGGAATAGTCGTTGAGAATGAGGAGCTTATGGATGTGATAACTGGTCTTTCGGGAAGTGGTCCTGCTTATGTCTTTGTTGTTATACAGGCTTTGGCAGATGGTGGGGTTAGAATGGGCTTGAGTAGGAAGGATGCTATGCTTCTTGCTTCACAAACGGTTCTAGGGAGTGCTAAAATGGTTATAGAAAATATCGGCAAGATACACCCAGAGGAACTCAAGGATATGGTTATGTCGCCGGCTGGTACTACCGCAGAAGGGCTTAAGGTTCTTGAAGAGAACAGGATTAGATTTGCGTTTATCAAAGCAGTCGGGGAAGCAACGAAAAAGTCAAGAGAGTTGTCAAAATGATTTCCAAAATCCTTAAAAGGATACTTTCAAGAAACTTATCTCCCAGTGTTTCAATAACTTTTTCAATTCTAATACGCTGGAAGGATATATCAGGAAATTTCTTGTTCAATCACTCAGTTCCATACAAGTTTTTTGTGAAGAAATCGGAGTTATACCTCGCTTGTGATGACCCAACGATAGCAACAGAAATATACCTAAACCAGAAAAATCTAAAAGATAGAATAAAGGAATTCACAAATATAAGGGTCAAGACTATAAAGACAGTCTATAATATCAACAAGTTCCTGAAGTTTAAAAGTTTTCTTACAACTCCAGAGATTGGTGATCTAGAAATTCCTAGTCTTACTAGGTTAGAGAAGGCAAAAATTGATGAACTCGTTAGTAGAGTTGAGGATGACCAACTAAGAGATGCTTTAAGCACATTCTTTAAAACAGTTTGTATTATCAGGAAATTTAAGAGATAAATTGGATGATTAAGGTTAATACTCGTTCTGTTTGCTTGTGATGTTAATTCTACCCATTTGTTTGGTAGGATATTTAGGATTAAAGTTATGTTAACTTGTTTGTTAGAACAATAACAAACCACTCAATTAAAATAAAACAAACATGACACTAATAATCTTAAGCACCATACTAGCAATAGTATCAATCGCATTCTTTATAGCCAGAAAGGAGTTTATATATGCCGTTGTTTTGGTAATTATGTTCCTAGTTGCGCTGCCATTGGTTGTGAATTTTGATACTCTTGTTGATAGGTATCCTAACGCTGTTCTGATGCTTGATTATTCTGATAGTTCTAGAAGTATTGTTGGGAATGTTGAGAGAAGTTTGGAGGGTATGGGGTTTGATTTTATCAGAAGGTTTGGTGAGCCTTACAACAAGCCAGATGATTTCATTAACATTAATGATAATGATGTTTTTTTTGTCGTTTCTGATTTTCTTTTCCAAGTTCCTAAGGAACTTGAGAATAAAACTAACATTATCTTCGTATCGCTTGGAAATAGAGTATTTACAAACCATCTTGTAAGTAATATATCAATCATAAACATAGGTCAGGTTGATTACCTTAAGATTGGTATGATTGCGAAGAGTGAGATTAAGGTAATTGACTACAGGAGTAGGGAAGTTTTGTATAAGGGGGGTGCTTCTGAAAACCATATTATACCTGTTGATAGGCTTAAAGAAGAGATTTTAATAAGTTCGCTTAATACTAACATTTACTACAAGGTTCAGAAAACACCTAATCTTTTGATTTTGTGGTTTGAGTTTAATAGGGATTTGAGAAGTTTTGTGAATGCGGTTAAGGGGGTCGGATATACATATGATTTACTTCTAGATTTTGAGAAGGGTAAGAATATGAAGGTTAATGAAGTGTTTGATAATCTCGTTGTTGGGTATCCTAGAGGTAGTGTCTTTAGATTTAGAGATATTCTTGGGATTACTAGAGAAGGTAGTAAGGTAGTAGTTGTGGGAGCGGATGACGAGTTTGTGAGGGAGGTATTTTCTTTCTCAAAGGTTAGGAATGTCAAACTGACTGAAAGTGATTTTACTTTTGTTGAGGGAGCTAGAGTTTTTGACATATCTTTTTCTTATCCAGTTGTTATTGATGAGGTTGCTAGGTATAGTTTTCCGAAGGTTTCTGGGGAGGTTGCTAGTCTTGATAAGGTTGGTATTAGTGTGTATCTTAAGTATGAGGGAAGAGAGTTTATTTTCGTTCTTGCTAAAGATATTACTAAAGTTGATGTTGATAATTTGAAGGTTGGGGTTTATTCATCGTTTGCTAGTGATTTTTTCGGTAGTTTGTTGAGATTTTTTGTGAAAGATAGTGGGTTTGAGGGTAGTAAGGTTTTGTTTGAGACTGCTTTTAGTGGAGCGAGGAATTTAGGTGGGAATTCAATTGTATATGAAAAGTTGAGCAGAGATTTAGTTGAAAGTGTTAAAAAGAGATATTCAAGTAAAGTTGTTGATACTGTTAGGATTGATATTTCATCTTGGTGGGTTTTGATGGTTTTTGTGATACTATCGTTAGCGGTTAGATGGTTTTTGAAAAGTTAGTTGTTTTTTCTCGTTATTGAAAACCAATCTTTAACGAAGTTAAAATTCTTAAAAGGAGAAATGTATGGACAAGTTTTATACTGGTGATTTTGCACTGACTTTTGATGATGTTTTGATCCTGCCTGGGGAGTCTGATGTTTTACCTAGTGAGGTTGATACTACTACAAGACTTACTAGAAACATAAAGATGTCTATTCCTATTGTGAGTGCTGCTATGGATACCGTTACTGATGCTAGGATGGCGATTGCGATTGCACAACTCGGAGGTATAGGTATAATACACAGAAACTTTAGTATAGAAGAGCAGGTTAGGGAGGTTGTTAAGGTTAAAAGGTTTGAGAATATTCTTATAGATGACCCTATTGTTATAAACTTGAATGAGACACTTGAATCTGCGGTGAGTCTTATGGAAGCAAATAGCATTTCGGGCTTGATAGTAGTTAATGATGATAGTAAAGTCGTTGGTATTCTTACGAGGAGGGATGTCAGAGCGAGTAGAAACGGTGGTAGAGTTAAAGATGTTATGACACCAAGAGAGAGGTTGATTTTTTCCTATGAGGGTATTTCAGTTGATGAGGCTAGGGATATAATGCTTAAAAACAGAGTTGAGAAACTGCCGATAGTTGATAAGGATTTTAGAGTAAAGGGACTTATAACTATGAAGGATATGGAGAAGATAAAGAGTAATGATACTTCAACGAAGGATGTGAAGGGTAGATTAAGGGTTGGTGCTGCCGTTGGAACGAGTGATCAGGAGAAAGAGAGGGTTTATGAACTTGTTAAGGCTGAAGTTGATGTGATTGTTATTGATACTGCTCATGGTCATACAACTAGAGTTAGAGATATGGTAAAGTATGTGAAAAGTAAGTTTAACGTTGATGTAATTGCAGGAAATATTGCTACTTACGAGGGGGCTAAATATTTGGTTGATGCAGGGGTTGATGCTGTTAAAGTCGGTATAGGTCCCGGTTCAATATGTACAACTAGAGTTGTTACTGGTGTAGGTGTTCCTCAAATATTTGCGATTCTTGAGGCTTACAGAGCAACAAAAAGTGAAAACATACCTCTCATAGCAGACGGTGGTATAAAGTATTCGGGTGATATAGCAAAAGCAATCTCTGCTGGTGCTGATAGTGTGATGTTAGGAAATCTTCTAGCGGGGACTGAAGAAAGTCCTGGTGAAATGATAATATACAAGGGTAGAAGTTATAAAACTTACAGGGGTATGGGGTCTCTCGGCGCTATGATGTCAGGTTCAAACAGGTATCCTCAAGGTATTCCCGGAAAGTTTGTTCCTGAAGGTATAGAAGGTATGGTTCCTTTCAAAGGTCCTCTTAAGGAAATAATATATCAACTTGTAGGTGGCTTGAAGTCTTCTATGGGCTATGTAGGTGCTAAGAATATAAGTGAATTACAAACTAAAGCAAAATTCATTAGAATAACAAACGCAGGTTTAAGAGAGAGTCATCCTCACGACGTCATAATAACCAAAGAGTCTCCTAACTACAATACCTCACCGATTATAGATAACACATAGGCTTGACCTTCAGAAATTCAGAAATTTTTGTGAGTAAAATCGGGTGTGCTTTGTGTATTTTTTTATTTTCACTATCTCTATGAAATTATGTTAATTTGTTTGTAAAAAAAGAACAAAAAAGAGAAAAAACCACACACAAAAACCAAAAAAAACACATAAAAAACCAAGCCACAACAAAAACAATCTCCTAGTCTAGAGGATTAAAGAAATATTATTAATCAAAACTAAAAAACTAAAATTAGGAGACGAAACTATCTTATGGAGGAAGCGATATGATTATTAACTCAAACTACAGCCTTGACATAGTATCAAAGAAATCTGATGACAAAGTTTCAAAGGAAGAGATAAGGAGATTGAATGAAGAACTCAAGGCTAATAATCAAGGCAGTAAAAATGTTTTAGGTCAGGAAGACTTTTTGAAGATACTCACAACTCAACTGAAAACCCAAGACCCTACGAACCCGATTGATGATAAGACCTTTATATCGCAAATGGCACAACTGACAACTTTGAAGGAACTAAATGTCCTAAACAACAACATACTATCACTTGTGTCTCAAAATTCAATAAACAGTTCATTGTCTATGATTTCAAAGGTCATTGATTGGATTGATAACGATACTGGAACTCCTTACAGCGATAAGGTTGTTGGAGTTAGATTAAATGAAAACGGAGAAGTATTCCTCAAAACGGAGAAAGGATACCTAGTATCTATGAAACAACTGATAGAAGTAAAGTAGCAGCGGGGTTGCTTAATGGTTCTGGCGATAGTGCAGGCTAGAATTAATTCTGATAGATTTCCATTTAAGATTTTTGCTAGGTTCTCTGATGGTAGTTGCGTTTTGGAGCGGGTTATAAAGCAAGTTAAGTATTCTGAAACTGTTGATAAGATTGTTGTTGCTACTAATTACATCTCTTTTAACTCAATATCTTCCTTCGTTAGCAAGCTCTTTGATGATGTTAGTGTTGTTTCAGGTCCTGATAACGATGTTTTAGAAAGGTTTGTTAGAACTATTCAAATCTTTGATGATGTTGATACAGTAATTAGAATAACTGCTGATAATCCTCTCACTTGTCCTAGGGCGCTTGATCTTGCATTAAGAATCCATAAGGATAAAAAAGCAGATTTAACTCACTTTCTGGGAATACCTCTTGGAACTGGAGTTGAAGTCATAAACCCTGTGGCATTACTCAAAGCTTCAAACTTGGCACATGAAAACTACGATAGGGAACACGTAACTCCTTATATATACAAAAATCCTGATTCCTTTAAGGTGCTAGAACCTAAATTTGCCCTTAAGAGCTATCAAAACTACAGAGTTACACTTGATACAAAAGAAGACTTTGAATTTATAGATAGACTAATGTCAAAACTAAACTACAGAATTCCTATCCTCGTTGAGGACGTAATTGAAACATACCAAGAGGTAGAAATAGAGTCCTTACTCAAAATCTAAATACTTAAAAAGAGATTTCACTTGAAGATCAAAACACCAGATGCTACCTTAAACCTAGTTGAATAACTATCCTTAGATGCACTTATGAAATGAAAATTCTGATTTTTCAGAGTTCTAGAGCGAGAATTTCTGATAAATAACACAAAATTTATTTCCCATAATTTTAATTATGTTAAGTTAAAGTATTTTTGAACAAAAATTTCAAAACGAGTATAAAATTTTTACAAACTTTACAATACCTTTACAAAAATTTTACATTAGTCAGTCACAATTTTAGTCATTATGAGGTCTGTAAGAAAAGGGTTTGATATTTTTTCTAGACTAGGTATATATTTTGTTGCTTTTCTAGCAATACTTTTGCTTATATTCATAATATTCTTCATATTTAGAGAGAGTTTTCTTATAATTTCAAAGGGTTACATTAACGAATATGCAAACCTCAACAACCTTTTTTCAAGCATATGGCAACCTGTTTCATCTCAACCTAAATATGGGATATTACCTTTGATAGTAGGGTCTCTAAAGGTTGCGATAGTAGCACTTATAATAGCGATACCCTTAGGTGTGCTTTCTGCTCTCTATGTAACAGTTTATGCGTCTAGAAGGATTAGAGAGTTCATAAAGCCTGTAATTGAGTTAATAGCAGGCTTGCCTACTGTTGTGATTGGTTTCTTTATGTTGATGGTTGTAGCATCCTTCTTACAGGAAATCTTCCAGTGGGATTACAGGCTGAACGCTATAGTAGGTGGAATAGGAGTTAGCATAGCAATACTACCTGTTATATTCACAATAACTGAAGATGGAATGAATACCATACCGCATCATTTGAAAGAATCTGCTTATGCTTTAGGAGCATCAAAACATCATATTGCTTGGAAGGTTATTCTACCCTCTTCTATAAACTACACCTTCTCCGCAATAATAGTTGGAGGGATAAGAGCATTTGGAGAGACAATGATCGTATTGATGGCGACTGGTAATGCTGCTGTGTTAAGTTTTGATTTCCTACTCCCTCTTCGCAGTATGGCTGCGACTATAGGTTCAGAAATGGGAGAGGTAGCAATAGGTGATGAACACTATGCAGTTTTATTCTTTATAGGTTCAATTCTTCTTACTGTTACAGTGGTGTTCAATATACTTGCCAATTATATATCCGCTAGGATAAAAAGAAAAATAGGTATTAGCTAGGGGGTCAAATATGAAAGACGTTGCTATAAAAGATACTGAAATTTCCAAATCTCTGAGTAAGGAATCTAAAAGTCTCAAGAATGTCTACAAAATAGGAAACATATCTACACATATACTTCTAGGATTGTCTGCGCTGATAGTTGTTCTAATACTTGCTATCATACTTGTAATAATATTCATAGGTGGCTATGAGAGGATAACTTGGGAGTTTCTAACGGGGGCTCCCGAGGAAGGAATGACAGAAGGAGGAATATTTCCTGCTATATTCGGAACAGTTTTTCTTGTAATAGTGATGTCTATATTTGGTATTCCGATAGGAGTTATAACCGCTATATACTTAAGTGAATACTCAAAGAAAGATTCTCTTTTTTACCGGATAGTTTATTTCTCAATAAACACGATAGCAGGAATACCAGCAATCCTGATAGGATTATTTGGTTTTTCATTTTTCATTGTTTTCGTAGGTGGTGGAATTGATAAACTATTCTATGGTGGGAAGCTAGTATGGGGCAAGCCTGCTATAATATGGGCGGGTATAACTATGGCAGTTCTGACACTACCTGTTGTTATTGTGTCTGTTAAGGAAGCACTTGAAGCCGTTCCAGTATCACTGAGAGAAGCATCATTTGCACTCGGCGCTACGAAAGCCGAGACAGTCTTCAAGGTAGTTCTCCCAAGAGCTATGACAGGAGTATTTACAGGTTCAATACTTGCTGTATCAAGAGGTAGTGGAGAGGTTGCACCGATACTATTCACAGGTGCTGCATACTTCCTACCATACCTTCCAACATCACTAAATGACCAATTTATGGAGTTAGGTTATCACATATACATAATGTCCACTCAATCTGTCGATGTTGATGCTACCCTACCAATACAGTTTGCTACGACACTCGTCTTACTCTTATTAACATTTATACTTAACCTTCTTGCAATCTTCCTAAGAAGAAGACTAAGAAAAATTCAAAGTATGTAACGGAGGTAACACATGAAAGAGAACAATAAAAATCATAAGAGTAACGGATACATAATAATAACAGAAGAACTGAACTTTTGGTATGGAGATTTTCAGGTTCTAAAATCTATCAACATGAATATAAAGAAAAACAAAATAACCGCACTTATAGGACCTTCCGGATGTGGGAAAACTACTCTGCTTAGAACCTTCAACAAGATGTATAAGCTATCAGAAGACGCCAGAGTTGAAGGCAAGATAATATTTGAAGGCATAAACATAGTTGAAGAGGGAACTATAGATGATTTTGAGTTAAGAAGTAAGATAGGAATGGTTTTTCAAAAACCGAATCCATTCTATACCTCAATATACAATAATGTTGCCTTTGGTCCAAGGCTCAGAGGAATAAAGAGCAAGAGTCATCTTGACGAGATAGTAGAGAAATCACTAAGGGGTGCAGGGATATGGGATGAAGTCAAAGACAGACTTAACAAACCTGCTCTATCCCTTTCAGGGGGGCAGCAACAGAGAGTTTGTATAGCGAGGGCTTTAGCAGTTCAACCAGAGGTTCTACTTATGGATGAACCGACATCAGCACTTGATCCCGCCTCAACAGCAAAAATTGAGGAGCTTATAGTAGAATTGTCAAAAAACTACACGGTAGTCATAGTAACTCACAACATGCAACAAGCATCAAGAATATCTGATTATACAGGGTTTATGTTAAATGGTGAGTTAGTAGAGTTTGGTCCTACTGAGGATATCTTTACATCTCCCAGAGATGAAAGAACAGAAAACTACATAACAGGTAAATTTGGTTAATGTATATCATATTAAGTATTAATTAGGAGGTTTGATTATGATAAAACTTGAGAGAGAACTAACACAAATAGAAGAAGAGATAATAAACAATGCTTCACTCGTTACCGAGATGCTGTACCAATCCATAAAAGGACTTAGAAATTTTGATAAGGGTATCTGCGAAAAAGTTATAAAGTCGGATGAGAAAGCTGATAACTTGGAGATAGACATTGAGAGTAGGATAATAAGAGCAATAGCATTATACCAGCCCGAAGCAGAGATGTTAAGAAAACTAGTTATGGCGGTTAAGATAAACAAAGATATTGAGAGGATAGGAGATCATGCAGTAAACATAGCAAGCAATACGATAAAATCTTTAGATCTCGGTAAGATAGAGTTCCCAGAAGAAATTGATAAGATGTTCAATGTTCTAACGGTAATGCTCAATAAGACTGTTAGAGCATTCGTAGATCACAACTCTGAACTAGCAAGAGAAGTAATAACTATGGACAAAGAAGTTGACGAACTAAGAAACAAAGGTATAAGAAGAATAATTCAAGAGAATCAAAAAGAAAACTCAACAGAAAAAACAGTTCTTCTACTTCTTGTTTTCAAAGATCTTGAGAGAATTGGAGATTTGCTAACTAACATAGCCGAAGATACTGTTTATATAATAGAAGGCAAAATGATAGAGCATAAATATAGATAAATAACAAACCCATTGAAAAACCAAAAACTCACTCACAAGGTTTCTACACTAACTTTACCACTTGCTTCCAAACATATTAGTATTAACTCTAAAACTGAAAATTGTATAGAATAACCCTAATGTTTAGAATTCAAGTTCCTCAATCATCTCTCCGATGTTGTTTGGTAGGTTTGCGTTCATAGTGTTTATACTGCTACTGGATAGATTTTTTGACTGCGAGTTAACCAAATTACCTTCTTCATCATATACTTCAACAGATACTTCAGATTCTACTCTGTTTATTTTTTCTCCACCAAAATCAACAACCTTCTGTCTTGCTTCAGAAATTTTGACAAGAACAACAACAGAGTCTTTTGGAATGAACTTCCTTATTCTATCAATGTCATCGCTATTTATTGATGTTGAAGTAGGTTTGGAGATTTTATAGCCTTTTTTCATTACATAGCTACTCAATGAAGATGCTAAACTTCCATCATAAGAGTATCCATCTCCCTTGGCTTTGAGAGGCATAATAACAGCACTTTTTGCCTTCGCTTCACTCATATACCAGGTAGCCTCGGCTTGTATGAGTCTTGATTTCCCTATCAGCTTCGCTGTATCTCTTTTAGCTTCCTGACCAACTGCTGAGAGAGACGAAAAGTCAATATTGAGGAATGATCTTACCGAGAGTTTCCTATTATCAAACCTAGCAACTCTTGAGACTTTACAGGTCGCAATACCTTTTTCATCCGTGGTTCCTGAGCTATCAAGTTCTGCACCTCCACTAGAAACCCTGAAAATAAGGTTAGCATCTCTTATAGGTATCTTCTGCCCTTCAATGTTGTATGTGACTCTGAACTTAATAACACCGCTGTCCCCTACTCCAACTTTCTTGTTATTTCCTTCAACAACTTCTATACTTAATCTAGAAAGTATGTCGTCAATCTTTTTGATTATTTCTGGATAAAACATCTTTCTCTCTTCAACTGCGAGAGAATTTTTGGCTGCTAGTGTGAAAGAGCCGATAGCATTAACGAGTTTACCTTCTTTTACAAATCTATCTCCCTCTTCTACAAACTTGTCAACAGACCTTATCATATCCTTATACATCTGCTCTATTCTTTGTCTTTCTTCAAGTATCTTAGCTTCAGGGAATTTAACGAGAATATATACAACGTATTCCCCAGAAGAGTTTTTGAACGAAGCCTCGTCATCAGGCGATGGAACGAATATTCTTGCCTTACCCTTAACCTGTATATCCTTTCTAATGTTCTCAGTTACATCAACTTCCCCTCCTTGTGAAGTTATTAATGTTTCTCCTCTCGTCTCACTTACAACATCAACCAGTATAGACTCAATAACTTTTGTCTTTACATCATCAACTGCTTTATTCCTTGCCGAAACTATGTCCTTATCAGACCCCATACCAACATAATAGATGTCTTTACCCTTCTTGAATGTAGGTTTTGTAACCCATTCAGGCATGTTTTGTTGAGAAAACAATTGTAGTGTTGAAGACAAAGAAAACAAAAAAACAAAAACGAATACCAAATTCCTAATCATTACTACCTCCTTTTATTATGGAAGGGGGATTAACCCCCTAGATGATTTACTGAGACGCCTCTGACAAACTGTTAATAAGGTTATCCATCTTTTGTCTTGCTTTTTCAGGAATGTTTGGTTGTTGTTTCTTTGTCTCTTGCCAGGCTCCTGATAACATTTGCTTCCAAGTAGAAAGATCCATCTGATACCTTATGGCATAGCTAAAGTACTTGTCTCTTGGAGCGTCTCCAAGGTATTCTTGGAGCTCAGCCCAGTACTCATTAACAGGAACAAGCCCTACTACCTTAACATTCTTTGCTAGAACACCTATCGCACCCTGTATGTATTGAGCATAAACATCCTGATCACCTTCAAAGACTTTGGCAGCTTCAGAGGTTACAAGAGTTTGAACTGATTCAGCTACTCTAGCATTGATGTTAAGTTTAGCGTTAACTTTAGCTGACTCAAGATTTTTCTCTCTTTGTATTGCTACAAAGTAAACAACTTTCTTCCCTTCTTGATCAGAGCCGAACTGCAATAAGTTTCCTTGTAGAGCATTTAACAACCAGTCAGGAAGAGGCATTGTTCTACCAGTAAATGCACTCTGTTGATCCTGTATCACCTCGTACCTAACCTTTGACTCTTGAGGCTTTGTTACAGGCTCGGGCCCCTTCTGAGGTTGAGGACAACCTCCAAAAATTAACGACGCAGTTAGCATCGCTACAAACAAAATGAGAATTGATCTTTTCATAAGATACCTCCCTTATCTATGGAATATAATAATACATTCCTTAAATACTTTCAAAAAAAACTTTTCTTTTACCTTTCTAACTAGGATTAACTTGATTTTTGAATGTTATCTATAATTTTCCACCTTCTAACAAAAGGTGGTATAGAGCCATAACTCTCATACCATTTTCTAATCCATTTAATGGTATTAGTGTCTGACAGATTGCCACTGCCTGGTTTGATACCATCAACTACATACTTGCTATTTATGTATTCTAAGAATTTTTCACGATAGTACCTTGAGATCAAAGAAGCAACTTTACATTCAAGGTAGTTATCATCAGCCTTTGGTTCAATCACGACGTCAGCAAAACTAAAACTAGCTAATACGCTGTTCCTGTCATTTCTACTCATTCCGAAGTCATCTATCACAATCCTAGTGCTACCTTTAGAAGTATCAGGTGATACATTATCTACAACTTCCTTTATTACTTTAACATATGACAGTGTCAGCAGCTTATTCATTGACCTTGGCTCCAATTTCTCTACAGGTATTTCATCTAAAGCATATTCAACTCCCAAAGATTTGATTTCCGAAACAAATTTCTCTAACCTGTCAAGATGTGCATTTCTCTTCGTGTCCATACCAGAAGCTAATCTTTCCAATTTTTTGTAAGTATCGCTTAGTATCCTGACTCCACAAACTAATATGCCGCCAAATAGTTCTCCTTTCCCTACTTCATCAGCTCCTATCATAATACTATAGTTTCCATAACTATTTATTGAGATTAGGAATTCTTCAACATCATCAAGCCCCTTGTGTTGAAGTAACACTTTGCCGCTTTTAAAAACTACTAAAACACCACAAGGTGATACAAACCTAGAAAATTCGTAAGTGCTTTTTGGTTCTGAAGGTAGTAATTTGTTGCTGAATGTCCTGTTGATCAAGTCAGTTATTTTATCTAAATCCATATTATTAAATTTTTTAACAAAAGTTCTCTGGTTGTTATACATAAAATTCCTGCTTTAGATCTCTGGACATAAGGTCTTTTAGAGACTGTAGAGGGTCTTTATTGTTATGCAGTATCTCAAAAACCTCGTTTGCTATCGGTAATTCAATTTTATACCTCTCAGATAGCTTCCTTACCGATACTGATGTGTAATACCCTTCAGCAACCATTTTTGAAGAGGATACAAAGTCTGTTGGTTTTATACCCTTTGCCAATGCTTCACCTAGTTTCCTATTCCTGCTATATACCCCAGTGCAGGTAAGTATAAGATCTCCAGCACCGGACAACCCGTAGAATGTTTCAACTTTTCCTCCTATGAATTTACCTAATCTCGACATCTCATTCAGCCCTCTGGTTATTAAAGAAGCTTTAGCGCTATTACCTAATTGAAGACCATCTATTATGCCGGCAGATATTGCTATGACATTCTTATACGCACCAGCAAGTTCAACTCCTCTAACATCATCCCAGGCATACACTCTAAAGTATTGTGTGCTTATAGCTTCCTGTATTCTTTTCGTTAAACCAGTATCCTCGGTAGCAAGCGTTATAGCACAAGGTAGTTTTCTAGCAACTTCTTCAGCAAAACTAGGACCTGATAAGACTCCTACAACACTACTACCAAACTCTTCTTTGAGAATATCAGTTGGAAAAGATAGTGTATCAATCTCTATGCCCTTTACACAACTTATAAGTATAGAACTACTTATACGAGACCTAAACATACTTACCACATCTCTAAGATACTTTGATGGAACAACAAAAAATATAACCTCCCTATCGTAGAAATCATCTGGATCGTTGGTTAAGAAGACTGATTCTGGTATTTTAACTCCTTTTAGGTAGTCAGGACTTTCACGACTAGAGTTTAAAATGTCCAAAACTTCTTTCCTCCTAACCCAGAGCCTGACATCATTCTTTTCGGATAAAACTATTGACAAAGCAAGCCCCCAACTACCAGATCCGACGATTCCTATTTTCATACTTTCGTTATTATACTCAGGACTTCAGTCAAATCACAAGTATTCTTGTTGTTTCTATTGGTTTGTGGTTTTTGAGTTTTTTGTGTTGTTTTTTGTTAAACAAATAAGTTAACATAATTTTGTTCATTCTTCAACACTAAACACTGACAACCTGAAATTTATTATAGTTATCTAAATTAACTTACAATTAACTTACAATTAACTTACAAGGAAGTTTGCAAATCATTAATAATCAAAGTTCAATATGATAAACTATTCTTTGCTGATACCACTAGGGCTTCTTGGAGTAATAATAGCATTCATATTCGTAAAAGCAACAAGAAAGATAATAGAAATACTCATAAGAAAAGATGAAAAGCTTTTCCAAGACTTATCTAAGTTATTATCTTCAATAATGCTCTGGGTCGGAATACTTCTATACACTCTTTACATCAATATACTTATGAACTTTACCACTTCCCTACCACAAGAAACATCTCAAGTTGTCTCAAAAGTTTTTACATCCCTCTATGTATTTGTAGGTTCAATAATTCTAGGTAAGATTATTAGTAGCATAGTTTATCCACTGATAGCAGAGAGAGTAAGAAAAATAACAGGAACAACTGATATATCGTTTTCTGTAACGATAATGTCAAACATAATAAGTATCTTGTTCGTCATAATTGGTATTGGAATCCTCTTAGCGATATGGAACGTATCATTGATACCATTAATTACTACTCTCGGTATAGGAGGTTTAGCAGTTGCTATAGCATTACAGGATACATTAGCAAACTTTTTTGCAGGTATACAGGTTCTACTTGTCCATCAAGTGAGAGTTGGTGATTATGTAAAACTTGATGCTGGTGAAGAAGGATATGTAGTTGATATTAACTGGAGGAACACAACGATAAAAGATATCTTCAATAACATTATCATAATACCTAACTCAAAATTCATAAGTAGCATAGTAAAAAACTTCTACCTTCCCGACCAGGAAATGTCAATAGCAGTTCCCGTTGAGGTTTTGATTGAAAATGACCTAAAAGTCGTTGAAGCGATAACTCTGGAAGTAGCAAGAGAAGTTCAAAAAACCGTTGAAGGAGCAAAAAAGGACTGGGAACCACTCATAAGGTATAATGCTTTTACAGATTACTCAGTCAAATTTAATGTAATCCTCCGTGTTACAGAATACACATACCAGTATCCACTAAAACACGAGTTCCTGAAAAGATTACACACTAGATACAAAGAAGAAAGGATTAGATTTTCAGTCCCAATGCTAAACATCAAAAATTAAATTACTTGACTATATCTCTTAAGTATCTACTAATCCTAAACCAACTATTCGTCTCCTCATCAGTTATGTAGACATAACCAACACCTTCTGATATAGCCTTATTTATAACTCTATCCTTGTCTTCTACATTGTATATCAGTATGGCAGACTTCTCTCCTTCAGAACCTTGAGATGACCAACTATCCAAAAATACTCTCTGATTGATTTCAGCAACAATAATAATATCTGAGATTCCAAAGTATCCACTATGTGGCACTACACCCGGATTTAATACAACTACATCTGAAGAATCTTTGGACTTAACATAGTCATATATGACCTGATAAAAAGGTATTCGATTACTACTATCGCTCGCTTCATCAACAAAAATACCGTCTATATTAGAGTAGAAGGAATACCACATATTTATATCGTTAGTAACATCACCTATATTCCTACTCCCGTAAGTAGTATAGACATAACCTATCAGTTTGTAATTTCTAAACTTTAACCTGTTTATCAAATTCTCATAGTTTGTGTCAACTGAAGACCCCGGACCGTTGTTCGGATTGAGCACAACATAAACTCGTTTTGAAACATAAACACTCTCCAAATTCTGATACTCTGGATTACCTTGAGTTGGATAGGAATAAATTGGAATAATAGCACCTAGAAAATTACTAGAAACATCTTCTACAATCGGATCTATCTTTATCAGTAGATCCGTTATTCCTGAACAACCTACAAGAAGTAGAATAAGCATTAAAAACAATACTATGACCATACCTCGGTTTTCCATTAGATTAAAGTCTGTTAAATGTAAGTTTCAAATTTCGTGTGTTTGTTTAGGGTGTTTTGTGATCAATTTTTTTCAACAAACAAGTTAACATAATTAAGTAAAGAAAAGGAAGTTAAAAAAGTTTGAATTTCTTGAGATAAAAGTGTTTTGTTCAACAAACAAGTTAACATAACTATTTTAGGAGATGAAAAACTTAAAGAAAATTTGAAACCCTGAACTAATGTATATAGAACGAAACATCAACAAATCTAGGCGTGAGGATGGTATTTGTTATAGACTTCCTTGAGTCTTTTTAGGGAGGTATGGATGTAGCGTTGTGTCGTTCCTATGGATGAGTGTCCTAGAAGTTCCTGTATAACTCTTATATCGCTACCGTCGTTTAGAAGGTGTGTTGCGAATGTATGCCTTATTCCGTGAGGGCTTACCCTACTTCCAACAAGAGATGTGTATCTATAAACCAAGTTCCTAATCTGTCTTACACTTATTCCACCATCTTTTGCTTTGCCAACAAAAAAAAGGTCAGTATTCCTTAACCTTAGGCTATCTCTTACAGAAAGATAGTTCTTCAACTTATCTTGTAATACTGGATGTATAGGAATTACTCTTCTCTTACCCCCTTTACCTCTTACGAGTATAGTTGAAGAACTCAAACTAACATCACTCACTCTCAAGTTCCTTAATTCTGAAACGCGCATACCAGTTAGGTAAAGTGAAAACAATATGGCTATGTTTCTAACCCTTACGAGTTTTTTGTACTCATTTGAAGTTTTTAGAACTAGGCTTTCTAATTCTGACAGCAGATGAATAATTCTATCCTCATCTAGAAACTTTGGTAAATTTGTTGGCAATTTAGGATAGACGATGTATTTACCGAAGTTTTTTGATACAATACCATTTCTGTATAGGAACTTTGAGAAAGATTTTATTGACGAGAAGACTCTACGAAGGCTACTTGATTTAAGATTTTTGGTTGAATTGAGATGGAGTGAAAAATCCCTCATCACCTTTGAGTTTACCTCTTCAAAAGAAATACCCCTACCCTCAAGAAAGTCTATAAAACATACAATATCCCTAGAATAACCTTCAAGAGTGTTTTCAGAGTATTTCCTATTTGACTTTATATAGTCCAAGAAAATGTCAAGATATTCATAGTACATAAGCAAATTATCGTCATAACATGACAACCAAACTACATTCCAACATTTCCACTAGCCTGAGAAGCATCGTGATTAATATTTAGAGTAGTATTCAAAATATTAATCCCTAAGAGATCTGAACTAATATCCCCTGGAAATCCAAATATGTCTCGGTACAACCTATCATAACTGTTAGTAACAAAAGTATTATTTAAAATACTATGTTCTTTTATGTCATCAGGATTAGAACCGTGTTCCCATATCGCAACTGGATTGATTCCACCACCTATGAATGTATTGCGACTAATTACGAAGTTAGACCATGGAGATGATATATTTGAGTGCAGTGTAATTGTCTTTGAAGTAATTGCTGTCACATTCGATACAAACCGATTACTTTCCACAACTAACCTCACTGTATTACTACCATACAATCCACCACCTATAGAATTATAAGTTGTATTGAACGAGATGATATTTGATATTATCT
>JANXAC010000009.1:49537-56478 GCA_025061835.1 Spirochaetota bacterium | reverse complement strand
AAGAAGACAAGAAGATTGTGAAATACCTTAACAGGTATCTAGAGAACATATGAAAACAGGCTTGTAGTTATCTGCCAGAGCAACACTTGATAGACACTAAAAGTATTAACTATACCCAAATAACTCTCAAATTTTGGAATTTATTAGGTATAAGGGGTGTTAGGTTGCTCAAAATAGATATGATCATTTAATCTTAACGGGCCACCAAACACTTAACATCCTTGAATGGAGGTAATATGGCATTAAAGTTATACAACACCCTAACAGGTAGGATAGAAGAATTTGTTCCTCTTGAAGAGGGGAAGGTTAAGATGTATTTCTGTGGTCCTACTGTTTATGATTATCCTCATATAGGAAACTTACGAACATTTGTATTCTCTGACATCTTAAGGAGATATCTTGAATTTAAAGGATACGAAGTTGTAATGGTTATGAACCTCACTGATGTTGATGACAAGACAATAAAGGGAGCGATAAGAGAAGGAATATCGTTAAGAGAATACACTGGAAGATATGCAAAGATATTCTTTGAAGACATATCAACACTTCGTATAAAACCTGCAACATATTACCCGAGGGCAACTGAAAACATACAAGAAATGGTTGAGTTTATAGAAACACTTATCAAGAAAGGCTATGCTTACAAGACTGAAGATGGTGTTTATTTTGACATATCGTCGTTTAAAGATTACGGAAAACTTTCAAAACTTGAAAGTAGAGAGATAAAGGTAGGTGCTAGTGGAAGGTTGAATGTTGATGAATACACTAAAGATGATGTTGTTGATTTTGCATTATGGAAGGCTTGGAAGGGGGAAGATGGAGAGAACTACTGGGATACAAGTATAGGAAGGGGAAGACCTGGATGGCATATAGAATGCTCGGTAATGAGCACAAAATATCTTGGAGAAACATTTGATATACATGGTGGAGGGGTTGACCTTATCTTCCCGCATCATGAAAATGAAATAGCACAAAGCGAGGCAAAAACAGGTAAGCAATTCGTTAGATACTGGGTTCATGTTGAACACTTAATGATAAACGGTAGAAAAATGTCAAAGTCAGAAGGTAATTATTACACATTGAGAGATCTGTTATCCAAAGGATATTCACCTAAAGCAATAAGGTTAGTTTTAATATCAACACATTATAAGAAACCTCTGGACTTCACAGAAGAAAAAATCAAACAAGCAGAGAAAACCATAAAGGATTTAGAAATATTCATAGCAAAACTTAAGAAAATTATACAAATCTCTAATAATGCTAACGTTAGCGATGAGTATCTTGCGAAGATAAGGTCTTACCGTGAAAAGTTTATTGAGAGTATGGATAACAATATCAATGTTCCAGAGGCTTTAGGAAGTTTTTTCGGACTGGTTTCTGAATATGAGAACAGAGACTTAAGGAGAATATCTACACAAGAGGCTAGGGATATACTGGAGTTCGTAAATGATGTCAAGGTTACTCTTGACTTCTTTGATACAGACATTGACATAATTTCTGAAGAAATTAAAATTCTAGTGGAGCAAAGAGAAGAGATGAGGAAGAATAGGAAGTTCAAAGAAGCTGACGAAATCAGAGATACGATCAAATCAAAAGGTTATTCATTAATAGACACACCTATTGGAGTTGTTGTAATCAAAGACAGTTAAACCTGAAATTTGTATCCAACACCTCTTACTACCGTTATCTTATCTGCGTATTTCTTGAGTTTCTTCTTTATTTTGCTTATATGAACATCAACAGTTCGGGAGTCATCCTGTATATTACTATGGTCATCCCATATTGAAGATAGAATTTTTTCCTTACTAAGAACAATCCCTTTGTTTTTAACAAGAAGTTCTAGTATCTTAAATTCCTTCCTTGTAAGGTTTATAACTTCGTTATCAACGATGACTTCAAAACTATCAAAGTTTATCTTAAGACCATCAATCTCAAACTTATTCTGTTTCTGGGCAGTTTTATTATCATATCTTCTTAGAACAGTTCTTATTCTAGCGACTAGTTCTCTTATGCTAAATGGTTTTGTGATGTAATCATCTGCTCCAAGCTCAAGCAATAAAACTTTATCAACTTCACTTGACTTAGCAGTAAGTATTATGACTGGTACGTTTGAGTAATCTTCGTTTCGCTTCAACCATTTTATAACCTCTGAACCATCACCATCGCCTAACATAAGGTCAAGGAGTATTATATCAGGCTTCTCAACTTTTATCTTTTCTATTCCAAACTTAACACTCATAGCAACACTAACCGAAAACCCTTCCTTCTCCAAATAACCTTTGGAGAGATTTATAATATCTACATCATCTTCAACCATGAGTATTAGTTTTTTCATATTATAATTTTTTAGAAACACTAGACAAGATTCAAAATTAACTTTGCTAAACTAAATAGAGTCTAAATCTTAATGTTATGAAGTTTAGTTAAGGGATTTATAGTTTTTTGTTGGTAATATTTCCCTTCTTTTGCCCCTATTCTACTAGTCAAGATGAGGTTCTTTCACATCAACTTTTACCAAACTCTACTACAAACTCCAGTCAAAGTAATTTGATATCCTCATAAGAAGTTATACAAACTTAACCCAAATATTTACTATGGAGAAGGTCATATTTGGTATCATATTTGGAGTTCTTTTCATAGGTAGAACATACTTTAAGTTCGTTTCAAGATCCTTCTTTGACAGTTACAAAAAACATGAACCAACCTGGTTAGTAGTTTACAGAAGCGTAATAGGGACTATATTAATAGTAGCGACATACTTCTATTTGACTGATACTAACCCTACTTTCACCGAAGTCAAGATACCTGAATGGCTTATGTATATAGGAACAATAATAGCAGTTCTATCTATTATTCTTATATTCTGGGCTCACTTCAAACTAGGAGAGAACTTCAGTCCTTCACTGAGTAAGGCAGTAAGGATAGTAAAGGATGGTCCCTACAAATACATAAGACATCCTATCTACCTAGGATACATAATACTATTCTTTTCAACATTCTTTATAACAGGATGGTGGCTATTTACCCTACTAGGTGAATTAATAATGCTATCACTGGTTGTTTGGAGACTACCTATAGAGGAAGCACTTCTTGAGAAGAAGTTTGGAGATGAGTATATTGAATACAAAAGAAAAACCAAAATGTTCATACCTTATTTGTTCTGATCAACCTAATATATGAGAGGGAATCTATCGGTTATACTCTTCATACTACTATCCCTAGTCTTACTTATTGCTATGAGTGCTAGAGTAGTAGAACAACAGCAAACTATCGTAAGTATTACTTTAAACCTATACAATGAAATGAACTTTCATACAGTAGTTTCAAACTATTTCGCATTGAAACAGAATGACTATATTCGCATCCTACCGCCGGAGGTTATATACGCCTTCGCTAATTCCCTATACAAAACCTCTAACTACATAGAACTACTTAACTTCACAAACTATCATATTCAAGACGCCTTCCTTTCAAACAATATATCCTTACTCATTGGGTTCGCATTGTCTGAACTTGGATACTTTGAAGTATCAGATAGTGTCATAACACAATCCATTTCAAAACCTCACTTGAGATACTATACAGATCTGATTAACTATTACAGATTTAGAAACAGTATATTTTTAGGAAGAGAAAGCATTTTACAGGTAAAACCTAACCTGTTCAAAGAAGAAGATATTTCCAAGATTCTAACCATACTACCAACCTCAAGCGATGAGTTTTCAATACTAATCTCTTCTTTCCTAAACGCTTTGAAAAAAACCAAAAACGCCGAAAGAATAGCAAAAGCACTATCTGAAAAAAAATATTCCTATAGATCCTCAATAATATCCATCTCCAAAAACCTAATTTCTTCGGGCTTTGCCTCAGAAGGTGCTAAACTAATTCTATCTACCGAACTACCAAACGCAGTAAGAGACTACTATAACGCCTTGCTACTGGTTGAAAACAAAAACTTCACAGATGCTAAAAACATAATTGAAAGATTGATAAAAAATTACGAAACCAACAAAAACATTCTGAAATCTTACAATATCTTGCTTGACAAAATCCTCATTCTAAATTTAAGGCTTTATTCCAACAGAGATTCAAAGGAATTCAACGATAACGCAATAAAATATCTGAATGTAGGTGGTGTAGAGTATTTATCTTATGTCCTAAGAAATTACAAACTTCTTTTCCCTAGAAATCACCTTGAGTTTGTTAAGAACTACTATTCTAGAGTAGAACTAAACAATCTAACTAAACCACCTTTGTCCGCTTTCATATCACATCACCTACACGAAGGGAATATACAAGAAATAAGAGACTTCGTAGTATTTATGCTAAAAGTAACCAAAGATAGTAGTTGGGAGAAAGAGATTTTACTTCTGGATTTCTTAACTACTCAAAACTATGATAGAAGAGTTGAAATAATGAAAGAAATACTCATCAAACATCCATTCACTTACGAATATATAGTTTTATCTGAATTGTTGGCCACAAATAGCACACTATTGAGCAATGTTATTATTCTTATATCAAGCGAAGCATCTAACATCGTAAGTAGATACAAAAATAAACCCAGGATAGAGGATCTGAATTCAATAATAGGTTTAAAGTTTCTTGAGGGGATGTTTGGAACTTCTTTTGGTATAGATATTGACATACAAAAGGAAGTTGAAACATTCAAAAAGAGATTACTTTCATCTTACAATACACAAAACACCAACACAAATAACACTACAAACGAAAACATAAGTACCCTACCTAAATATCTATCAGAATTATTTAGCAAAAATCTGATCATTGATACACACCTTGAAATCAAGCATTTAACACCTAGACCTCATATTAAGTTTATCCGGGAATTCAAGGAATTTAACATATCCGAATACGTAGTAAGAGCCTACGAAAGGTTCGGTTTTCAAAACGATAACATATATTTTCGTAGAGCGTTCTTTATAATGGCATTTCTAGAGGAACTATACCCTACTCCTTATACAGACAGGGTTAATAATTACTGTTTCAAATATAGTGTTGAAAATGAACTAGTTTATGCTATAATGAGACAAGAGAGTAGATTTTCGCCTTTTGTTGTTTCAGTCGCCAATGCCATGGGACTGATGCAACTTATACTACCTACTGCCGATGCTACTGCTAAAAGATTTCTAGGAACCACAAGGTCCATAACCCCATTAGAAGTATTTTCAATAGACTTGAACCTGCATCTAGGTATATCTCACATAAGAGAATTATTAGATTTCTCAAAGAAACAACCAGAAAACTTCAGAGATGTATTCGTAATATCCTCTTACAACGCAGGAATGACTGCTGTAAGAAGATGGTTTGATTCATTAAAAACATCTGATCCTGTACTTTTCGTTGAAGGAATTAGGTTCCACGAAACTAGAGAATACACAAAGATAGTTTTAGAAAATAAGTTTGTTTATAAAAACTTCGTTCTAAAGTCTAGCAAACTTTCGGAAATACGAAACTAATACAAAACAAAGACGATCTTCAAAACTATACCTGCAGGTCCAGATTATTATTCTATCAAATCATTATCCTATCAAAAAACGATCTAGTTTCCGTATTTTTCTCTCACTCAATTCAAAAGTGCCATAAAAGTTGAATTAATCAAACTTGTTGTATAAAAATATATCAAAATAATTTGAGGTTGGTATGGGAAATGTCGTTTTTGTTAATGGTGAATATCTGGACAAGGACAATGCAAAAATAAGTGTCTTTGACAAAGGCTTCCTTTATGGAGATGGTGTCTTTGAAGGGATAAGGGCGTATGATGGAAGAATATTTAAGTTTGATGAACACATTGACAGGATGTTTGAAGGAGCGAAGGCTATAATGCTAGAGCCACCCTACACCAAAGAAGAAATAAAAAGTATTATCATTGAGACTTGTAGAAAGAATGATGTCAAGGATGCTTACATTCGCCCCGTGCTTTCAAGGGGCATCGGGGATCTTGGATTAAACCCCTTTCTAGCAAAGAAGGCTTCTTTTGTAGTGATTGTTGATAAGCTTGTTATGTATCCAGACGAGATATACACCGAAGGTATGAGTATAATAGTAGCATCTACCGCAAGAAACTCACCTAATGCTGTGCCCCCGATGATAAAGAGTTTGAACTATCTAAACAATATTCTCGCTAAAATAGAAGCAGTAAACAATGGCGTTCCTGAAGCAGTTATGCTCAACGAAGATGGGTTCGTTTCTGAATGCACTGGTGATAATATATTTATAGTTAAGAATGGTGTTCTAATTACTCCTCCTAAGGAAGCAGGAATATTGGTAGGTATAACTAGAAATGAAGTTATAAAGATTGCCAAGAAAAATGGAATACCATTTGAGGAAAAATTATTTTCTAAAATGGATCTGTATGTTGCCGATGAGATATTCCTGACAGGAACTGGTGCAGAGGTCGTGCCTGTATCAAAAGTAGATAAGAGGATAATAGGTGATGGAAGACCTGGAAAGATAACAAAATTCATTCTTGAGGAGTATAGAAAACTCACAAGATCTGAAGGAACACCAATAAGATAGCAAAATACAATAGAATTTTGTTATATTTAGTTATATGATTACCGATGAGGAATTAAAAAATAGAATTATACAACTTGTGGAAAAAGATGAAAGTTTCGCTTTTGAGTTATATAGGCTTATATTAGGTAAATATGGTAGCAATCTTGTAACTAAAACTTATCTAGACGAAGCTCTTTATAAACTCTATGTTGATTTTGATAAAAGGCTCTCCAGACTTTCAGAGGAATTGAGAAAAGAGTTCTATGAAGCACTAGAAAAACAATCAGAAGAATTCGATAAAAAACTAACTAAACAGTCCGAAGAATTGAAAAAAGAATTCTACGCAGCACTAGAAAAACAATCAGAAGAATTCGATAAAAAACTAACTAAACAGTCCGAAGAATTGAAAAAAGAATTCTACG